>JAQSXG010000010.1 GCA_029256785.1 Neobacillus sp. | reverse complement strand
AGAAAGATGTTTTATTTAGCAGGCTCAACGTATTTTAAAAGGAACTCATCAATAACTCTCTCGTAATCTTCAGGATTCTCATTAAAAGACTGGGCATGACGTCCATTCGCAGCAAGATAAAGCATCTTCGGGCCTTGTTTTTGCTCATATAGCTCCTTCGTCATCGAAGGAAGAATAAAATCATCGTTTTCACTGTGAATAAACAAAATAGGGTGTTTAATAGTATCAATCACAGAAATGGGTGAGACATGATTGATTGAATATTTGTCTCGTAAACGAAGAAGCAGATCAGCAATAGGAATCAATATGCTTGGAATCAGTTTAAATTCTTTTCTAAGCTGATAGGAAAGTTGTTCCTTTAAATCAGAAAAAGGGCAGTCAGCGATATAAAAATCTGCTCCATCCTCAAGCATACCAGCATACAACAGCATCGTAGCCGCTCCCATCGATTCACCATGAATACCAAGCTTGAGACTTGGGCCCTTCTCGTTTCTTAGCCAATCAATAATTGCTTTCAAATCGAATTTTTCGTAATGACCAAAACTGGTTGTCTTCCCGCCCGATTCACCATGGCGTCTGTGATCATAAATAATGGCGTTAAATCCGCGTCGTAAGAAAAGATTCATATATTTAATGGAGTTGATTTTCGTTTCCGTCACACCGTGAGCTATGATGATATATCGGTTCGATTGGTGTGGCTCAACAAGGAGTGCTTTAATGGGGTAGCCGAAGGGAGAGGGTATCGTAACCTCCCTCTTTGGAAGCGTTTTGAATTGTTCCGGATTAAATCTACCAGCTTCCTTTTCACGATTTAAAATAAACTGCTCATCCTTCTTTTTCATATACATCAGTCTGTTTGTAAAATATATACCTAAGGACAAAGTAAACAGCAAAGAAATAAATACAGCTCGTAATGCCCTTCTCATAAAAACACCTCCTATAGAGTGTCTCATATATCATATGTTCAGTATGGATAAACTTCAACCAACATTTGGCATATTACTTTTGTCGCTTAATTTACCATAAGAAAAGCCGCTAACTCTATTTAGCGGCCTGTTACTTATATTATTGCTCAGAATTTTGGCCTTTTGTTGGGTGAATGGCTTTTTCTACTTCTTCAGCCGAAATCATGCGCTTGCCTCGACCTGCTGATTCAGCGTAATCTTTTCCCTTTTGACTATTGCCCTTATCCCGTTTTTGACTCATGAATAAATCAAACTCCTTTGAAATGGTATCACCTATAAGATGCATAAACAGGAGCCTTATTATACAAGCAAAAATCTAGACCGTCTGTGTATGCAATCGATAATAGCCACTATCAATTGTCCGCGAGAGTTGAGGGCGAATGATTTCTATTGCATTCATTAGTTTATTAAGATCCACGCCCGTAGTGATCCCCATCCGTTCAAGCATAAATACAACATCTTCAGTGGCCACATTACCTGAAGCACCGGGTGCAAATGGGCACCCACCTAGACCGCCTGCCGAAGTATCAAAGCGGTCAATTCCGGCTTGAAGTGAGGCTAGAATATTTGCTAGTGCAAGCTTTCTAGTATCATGGAAGTGTGCGGTTAGTAGTATTTCAGGAAATTCCACCCTTAATTTAGTAAAAAGAGAATAGGATTCAGATGGTGCTGCCATCCCAATCGTGTCGGCAACGCTTAACTCATCGACACCGGCTTCAACAAACTCACGACAAAGCTGTATGGTATCCTTTTCTGCAATTTTCCCCTCATAGGGACAATAAAAAGCGGTAGAAATGCAGGCACGCACAAAGTAATCCTTTTGCTTTAATTCAGATATGATTGGCCTCAATTCCTCCATACTATCCCTTGTGGTTTTGTTAACATTTTTCAAATTAAAGCTATTACTGACACCTACAAATACGGCAACTGCTTTGCATTCAGACATATAGACCCGTTCAATTCCTTTGCGGTTTGGTGCAAGCACAAAGTTCCTAGTATTTGGGTCAAGACAATCAGCAATAATTTCCGCGCCATCTCCCATCTGTGGCACCCATTTTGGTGAAACAAATGAAGTCAATTCCATCTCAGTAAGTCCTGCACTTCTTAAGCCTCTAATAAACTGCTTTTTAATCTCAGTAGGTACGAAATTCTTTTCATTTTGGAGACCATCACGTGGTCCAACCTCGATAATTGTTACTTTATTAGGTAAAATAAGCATCATTTTCCCCCTTACATATTCATACTTTCATTGTAGAGGTGTTGAATTTAAAAAAGCAAGAATAATAGAAATTTTGACAAAATTAGAGGATTTACAGTCTTTTACTAGAAGTAGTAATGGTAAAAATGCTTGAAGGGGAGAGGTAAAAAATGAGTCAAACAGAAGTAGTCATTGTTAGTGCAGTTCGTACTGCACTCGGGAATTTTAATGGTGGATTAAAAGGTGTATCTGCACCTGAATTAGGAGCAACAGTAATCAAGGGAGCACTAGAAAAAGCAGGGGTGAAGCCAGAACAAGTTGATGAGGTTATTCTTGGGAACGTCTTGCAGGCGGGTCTTGGTCAAAACCCGGCGAGACAGGCAGCAATTAGTGCTGGGATTCCTGAAAGCGTTTCCTCAATGACAATTAACAAATTATGCGGTTCCGGTCTAAAGGCCGTACACCTAGCTACGCAAGCAATCATAGCAGGTGATGCTGAAATCGTGGTTGCAGGCGGTATGGAGAATATGAGTCAAGCACCATTTCTTTTGAAAAATGCACGTGATGGTTTTAAAATGGGGGATCAAACATTAATTGATACGTTACTTAAAGACGGTCTTCATTGCGCATTTAACGAATATCACATGGGGATGACAGCGGAAAACTTATGTGATAAGTATGGTTTAACAAGAGAAGAACAGGACGAGTTTTCGGCATGGAGTCAGGAGAAAGCTGTTAATGCGGTAGTAACAGGTAAATTTAAAGAGGAGATTGTTCCGGTTTTGATTCCACAACGGAAAGGTGAGCCGATTGTTTTTGATACAGATGAATATCCGAAAAAAGGAACGACAGTTGAAAAGCTTGCAGGATTACGTCCAGCCTTTAAAAAAGGCGGCAGTGTGACAGCGGGCAATGCTTCTGGAATCAATGATGGGGCAGCCGCCTTAGTGGTAATGAGTAGGAAAAAGGCAGATGAACTAGGGTTAAAGCCATTAGTAACAATTAGAGGAAATGCCAGCGCAGGAGTGGATCCAAGCATCATGGGAATTGGACCAGTACCAGCAGTTAGAAAAGTACTTGAAAAGACTTCTGTTTCAATGGAAGAGCTCGAGTTAATTGAAGCAAATGAAGCTTTTGCAGCACAAGCGTTAGCTGTCGATCGCGAGCTTCATTTTAATAAAGAAATATTGAATGTTAATGGCGGGGCAATCGCTCTTGGTCATCCAATTGGTGCCAGTGGTGCGCGTGTTCTTGTTACCTTAATACATGAAATGACAAGGAGAAACGCCAAGTTAGGATTGGCTACGCTTTGTATTGGCGGTGGTCAAGGGGTAGCGACGGTTGTTGAGCTAGCATAAGCCTTTATAGAGAGGAGAGGACAGTATGAAGAGGATTTGTACATCCTTCCAAGAAGCGGTAGCAGATATTAATGATGGTGCGACCTTGATGGTTGGAGGATTTGGCTTGTGTGGTATTCCTGAAAATCTAATCTTATCGTTAGTCGATAAAGGGGTAAAGGATTTAACAGTTATCTCTAATAACTGCGGAATTGATGACTGGGGCCTCGGACTTCTTTTGAAAAATAAACAAATAAAAAAAATGATAGGCTCCTATGTGGGCGAGAATAAGGAGTTTGAGAGACAGGTGTTAACAGGTGAATTAGAAGTAGAGTTAACACCACAAGGAACCCTTGCGGAAAAAATACGTGCGGGTGGCGCAGGAATCCCTGCATTTTATACACCAGCAGGAGTTGGAACACCTATCGCGGATGGCAAAGAAACGAAGCATTTCAATGGTAGAGAATACCTGTTGGAAGAAGCGCTAACCGCTGACTTTAGTATAGTGAGAGCTTGGAAGGGCGACAAGATGGGAAACCTGGTTTACCACAAAACCGCACGGAATTTTAATCCAATGATTGCAGCAGCGGGGAGAGTTACAATCGCAGAAGTTGAAAATCTTTATGAAATTGGGGAACTCGATGCGAATTTTATTCACACACCAAGCATCTATGTGCAAAGGGTCATACAGGGAGAGCAAGAAAAACGAATTGAACGCTTGACAGTAAGCAAATAGCTTTGTGGAAAGGAGCGAAGGCCAATGGTCTCTGTTAGAGAGAGAATCGCAATAAGAGCAGAGAAAGAGATAGAAAACGGCTATTATGTAAACCTTGGGATTGGTATGCCCACCCTTGTAGCAAACTATATATCAGACAATAAACAGGTAGTATTGCAATCAGAAAATGGCTTGCTTGGTATTGGTCCGTTTCCTAGTGAGGAAGAAGTAGACCCCGATTTAATCAATGCCGGGAAAGAAACGGTAACAGCAATAAGTGGATCAGCCTATTTTGATAGTGCAGAATCCTTTGCGATGATTCGGGGTGGACATATTAATGTGGCCATCCTAGGTGGAATGGAAGTTTCTGAAACGGGCGATTTGGCAAACTGGATGATACCAGGGAAAATGATTAAGGGCATGGGTGGTGCAATGGATCTTGTCCATGGAGCCCAGCGAATAATTGTTATTATGGAACATGTGAACAAACGGGGCGAATCGAAGATATTAAAACAATGTACACTGCCCTTAACCGGAAAAGGCGTCGTACATCGAATTATCACCGAGCGGGCGGTAATGGATGTAACTGAAGACGGGTTAAAGCTCGTTGAAGTGGCAAAAGGGTTTACAGTTGAAGATGTCGTCAACTCAACAGAGGCTGCCTTAGCAGTTGATAAAAATGTGTTGCTAGAGTCTTATTAAAAAAAAGCAGGCTGTGCTTTGGAACAGCCTGCTTTTTTAGTCTAGAATCTCATTTGTATTGTAACTTTCTATCGCTATTTTAATCCTTAGTATCCCTTCCTCTATTTTTTCAGTTGACAAGCTACCATATCCCAAAACAATTTTATTACAGTGTCTGCCCTTTATTATAGAATAGTAATCTACAGGGTAGATTTGTACAGAATGCTTCTGTATCCAATCTATCAAATGCTCATTAAATTCTACGGATTGAAGTTCTACTACTAAATGCATACCTGCTGAATGTCCTAATATCAAAGAATCAGGGAAGTGTTTTTTTAAACTGCTTACCATTGTTTCTCTTCTTTGTTTATAAATCCTCTTCATCTTTCGAACATGACGTTCTAAAAACCCTTCCTTAATAAAACGAGTAAGTATCAATTGTTCCAATGATGAATTATGGCGATCTGTGTACCATTTTAAATTTTTGAATTCATCTATTAACCCTGTTGGTAAAACAGCATATCCGATTCGTAAAGCTGGAGATAAAATTTTGCTAAATGTCCCAACATATATGACTCTTTCTGGATCAAGACCTTGTACCGAATGGACAGGTGTTCCTTCATATGTAAATTCGCTATCATAATCATCCTCTACAATGTAGCAGTTATACTTACGTGCATACTCAATCAATTGGATTCTTCTTTGAATAGATAAAGTCCCCCCTAAAGGAAATTGGTGTGAAGGAAGGATAAATACAAAACCAGGAGGTTTTTCTTGTGAAAGGTATTCTGGTATTATTCCTTTTTCATCTACAGGAATAGGACATATATCGGCCCCGCTATAGGAAAAAATCGTTCGCATTTCGTCAGTCACAGGGTCTTCCACTGCTACATATTCTTTGTTTTTTATTAATATTTCCGTAATTAAGGATAGTGCTTGGGTTGCTCCAGAGGTGATCATAATTTGATTTGGCCTACTAATCACACCTCTAGTCCGAAGAATATATCTCGATATTTCTTCTTTTAATTCCAGTAGTCCTTCTGAAGAATGGTAGCCGAATATAGAATCGGGTGAATCATTGCATACCTCTTTAGCCAATCTTCCCCAGGCTTTACGTGGAAAATGATCCATTGCAGGTGTTGCAGCCTTAAAATCTATAATATCTTTTAAGGTTTTGTTAATAGAATCTTCGGTTACTTGTGACTCTTGATATTCATTTTTATTAAAAACTGAACCTGGAGCCACAAATGTACCTGATCTTGGACGTACAATTAGATAGCCTTCAGCAACTAATTGATCATAGACCTCAAGAATTATATTACGTGAAACTCCGAGAGATACTGCAAGTTCTCTTGTGGAAGGTAATTTCTCATTGGTCTTTAAATCTCCGTTTAAAATATAATGTCTCAACTGTTCATAGACTTGCTGGGTTAATGTCTTTTTATCTGACCTTTGTACTTGAATCCACATGTTATATCCTCTCAATTTAAACAATCTGGTACTGTTAAAATGTATTATTATTGGCACTATTTTAGACCAGTATAACATGCTATCTTTGAATTAATATACAAGGGGGCGATTTAGTTGAAAACAATTGGATTAATCGGCGGTTTAAGCTGGGAGTCAACGAGTGTCTATTATTCTTATATTAATCGTTATGTTCAACAAGAATTAGGAGGCATACATTCAGCAAAGTGTTTAATTTACTCATTTGATTTTGAGGAAATTGCTGCATTGCAAAGAGAGGGCGATTGGGAAACAGCCACAAAAAAAATGGTGCAAGCCGCTAAATTTTTAGAAAATGGGGGTGCAGAGTTAATTGTCATTTGTACAAATACAATGCATCTCATGGCAGATGATATAAAGCAGGCGTGCAATATTCCTGTAGTTCATATTGTAGATTGTGTTGTTAATGAGATTAAAAAACAAAATATGTCAAAGGTTGGCTTGATTGGCACTAAATTTACAATGGAACAATCTTTTTACAAGGGGCTACTTAACACTAATGACATCGAAGTCTTAATCCCGAGTCAAAAAGAAAGAAAAGTAATCCATGATGTAATTTTTGCGGAGTTATGTAAAGGAGAATTTAAGACAACTTCGAAACAAGCTTATTTAGATATTATTAACAAACTTGTTGAAAATGGTGCTGAAGGGATCATCCTTGGGTGTACAGAAATTCCATTATTGATTAATCAAAGTGATACTTCATTTCCGTTGTTTGATACTACCTTTATTCATGCTAACAAAGTTGCAGAGATTGCTCTAAGTAACGATCTAGTTAAGAATTAGATTTTAAAATGATATAATATGTAGATAAAATCTCTGTTAAGGGGCATTAAGGATGAAAAAGAAATCGAAACAAAAAAATCTATCTAAACCAAAAAAGGAAGATTCAGCAGTAACGCTAAAAGATATGATTAATCCAGAACTACTTAAGCAATTAAAAAATCAGCAAGAAGAGCTGAAGGCAGTAGAGGAGCAAAAAAAAGAGGCAGAAGAACAACGAAAAAGGGAAGAACGCCGCTTAAAAGAAAAGAACAAATCATTTGAAGATCTACTAAATGAAAGTGGCATGAACTGGAAGGAATTTAAATAAAATACTGAAAGGAGAGCTAGAGTTGCTCTCCTTTTTTAACGGTGGTCACTATAAAGATTTGCTTTAGTCAATTCTTTAATAATGGCAATCTCTTCACTTGTCAATGGATTGCTTCTAACAGCACGGGCATTCATCCGTATCTGTTCTGGATTACTAGCTCCAGCAATAACCGAAGCAACAGCTGGGTTAGCCAAATTATACTGAAGGGCAACACCCGACAGCGAGCGAAAAGATGCCAATTTTTCCTTTAACATTGGTACGACCTTAGTTAACTCGTTCAGGCTGTAGTCTTGATAGCCCTTTACAGAAGCTTTTTCTAGCATTTTATCACTTAGTAGTCCTTTTGCAAGTGGCCCTCGCGTGACAACACTAATTCCATGTTCATGGAGAAGTGGTAACGATTCTTCCTCCGGCCGGCGGTCTAAAATACTATATTGCATCATTACCGAAACAATACTAGATTTCCTAACAAATTCACGGATAACATTGGGGCGAATCGACGAGATCCCATAATAACGAATAAAACCCTCGGCTTTTAATTCTTCAAATGCTTCAATTGTTTCATCAATTGGATCATCTAGTGTTCCACCATGAAGCTGATACAAATCGATATAATCAGTACCGAGCCTTTTTAGGCTTTCTTTCACTTGTTCCTTAATATACGCCTTAGATGGATCCCATGACCAACCGTCCCGCCGTTGGTTCCAACGGTTACCAACTTTTGTGGCAATGATTACTTGCTCGCGAACATCCTTTAGGGCTCTCCCGAGGATTGCTTCATTCACCCCAAAATCATACAAATCGGCGGTATCAAAATAATTGATACCTTCCTCTAGTGCTGTTTCAATAATTTCTCCTGCTGCTTTCTCTTCTGTTCCAATCGACATACATCCTAAGCCTAATTCAGTAACATATAAATCAGAATTCCCCAATTTTCTTTTTTTCAAAAAATCACCCCGTCCTTTTTAACAAGTTTAATAAAGAACGGGGCAGACTACAAACGAAGAGGTTATTTTCGGGAAACATTTTTCACCCAATCGGCAACAGTCTTATGTTCTTTATTGTATTCCTTCAACTTCTGGAGGACCTCCCAGCCTTTTCCCACTAGGACAATTCCCTTTTCATGTACATATACCTTCATCCCATACTCCCCCAAATTAAGTATGGTAAAATGTATGAGGTAAATATATTGGGTAGAACTGGAGTGATTAATATGAGTAGCCTAGAAGAAAAAACAATCAGGAGTAAGGAAGTTTTTTCAGGTAAAATAATTAGTCTTCACTTAGAGGATGTTGAGCTTCCAAATGGAAAGCATTCAAAAAGAGAAATAATTAAACATCCTGGTGCGGTAGCTATTTTGCCGATCACCGATGACAATAAAATAGTAATGGTTGAGCAATTCCGGAAAGCACTGGAGCGTACAATAGTAGAAATCCCAGCTGGAAAACTGGAAAAAGGAGAGGAGCCTGCTCTTTGTGCTCGGAGAGAACTTGAGGAAGAGACTGGGTATGAATGTGCCAGTCTTGAATGGCTTATTTCTTTCTATACGTCGCCAGGTTTTGCAGATGAAATAGTCCATCTATATGTAGCGAGAGGTTTAGTGAAAAAGAAAGATTCGGCTGCACTGGACGAAGATGAATTTGTAAATATTGAAGAAGTAACGCTTGCAGAGGCAGTTCAATATATAAGGGACCAGAAAATCTATGATGCTAAGACGGCATACGCTATTCAATATCTACAATTACAAGAGGCGTTAGTAGAAAAATGAAAAAATTTTATGTGGATTTACATATACATATCGGTCGAACATGGACAGGTAAACCGGTTAAAATCACTGGTGCGAAGTCACTAACTTTTACAAATATTATCGAGCATGCAAGGCATGAAAAGGGATTAAATATGGTAGGGATTATTGACAGTCATTCACCAGAAGTAATTCTAGAGATGGAGAGTCTCGTTTCAAGTGGAGATATCGTTGAACATCCTAATGGAGGCTTGGTATTTGGGGATTTAACGGTCATTCCTGGTTCTGAGTTAGAAATCTATGATGAGCAATGCAACGGTCCCATCCATGTTCTATGCTATTTTCCAACAATTGCAATTATGAAAAGATTTTCCAATTGGCTTACAGATCATTTGAAAAATGTCCAGTTGAGTTCACAGAGGATATATGTGACTGGACTTGAATTACAAAAAAAAGTAAAAGAATTAGAGGGGATTTTCATTCCCGCACATGTGTTTACACCGTTTAAGAGCTTGTACGGTAAGGGTGTAAATAAATCTTTATTAGAAGTTTTTGATCCAAATCTTATCGACGGTATCGAGCTTGGATTGAGCTCTAATACCAAGATGGCAGATCAAATAAAAGAATTGCATGATTATACCTTCGTAACCAATTCGGATGCCCATTCGTTAGCAAAAATTGCCCGTGAATATCAGGTAATAGCAATGGAGGAGTCTACTTTTCTGGAATTAAGAAAAGCCTTAAAAGGGAAAGAAGGAAGAAAAGTCCTGGCTAACTATGGACTAGATCCGCTTTTAGGAAAGTACCATAAAACAGTTTGTGCAAAGTGTCTACATCCTGCCAAGGAGGAAGACCAAGTATGTACCCAATGTGGAAGCAAGAAAATTATCAAAGGGGTAGCAGACCGAATCCTTGAACTAAAAACAGCAGAGCAGGGTTCAGAAAATCGTCCAACATATGTCCATCAAGTTCCGCTAGAATTTATTCCAGGATTAGGCCCAAAATTACTAGAAAACCTTGTGAATCATTTTGGCTCAGAAATGGCCATCCTTCACGAAGTTCCCTTCGAAGCATTAAGTGAAATCGTCCCACCAAAAATTGCCAATCTCATTTTGCAAGCAAGAGAAGGAACAGTAAACCTAACAGCAGGCGGCGGTGGGAAATACGGAAAAATTGCTGACTAATAATAGATAATTTAATATGGCTGTTTTAATGGACTAGTTGATTAAGTAAACTCTGTTGATTGGAGCGGAAGGCACGAAGAACTCCTCGAAAATGCTACCGCATTTCCTTCGTGCGGTGCAAATTCACGGAAGCATATTCAATGTCCTGCGGGATTACGAGCCAAGTGAGACCCCGCAGTGAGGAACGAACGAGGAGGCTCACGGGCGAGCCCGCGGAAAGCGCAGTGCCTGGAGCTCCAATCAACAGTCCCATTCAAACAGCCAAAATTAAAACTGGTAGCTTAAAAAGCTATCGGTTTTTTTAAATCTATTAATTCATTAATTAATCGTCATAGAAATACTAGACAGGCATAAAATGTATTAACTAAGGTGCAGGAGATTGGAGGAAAAGCAGTTGAAGAAACGATTATACCAAAACGATGTCGCTAGTTATTTCCGTGAGCATTCCTCAATTTTTTTATTTATAGTTATATTGTTCTTAATGGGAGTAATTTTTGGAGCTATTGTCGTTAATAGCATGAGTATTACACAAAAAGAAGATTTATTTTATTATCTATCACAGTTCTTCAGCCAAATTTCAAATGGTAAAGTCGCTGAAAATCATGATCAATTCACACAAAGTTTCTTGCATAACAGTAAATATATTGGCGTAATTTGGGTTCTAGGGATTTCCATTATTGGTCTGCCAGTTATACTAATTCTATTATTTATTAAAGGAATGGTTGTTGGATTTACCGTTGGTTTTTTAGTTAGCCAAATGAAGTGGAATGGCTTTCTGCTCGCGTTTGTTTCCATCATGCCACAAAATTTGATTATCATTCCCGTTTTCATTATAATGGCCGCTTTATCGGTAATATTCTCACTGAGAATGATTAAAAGGCAGTTCTTAAAAAAGTATGGAGAACCAATTTTACCATTTTTTAAGCGCTATATTTTTGCTTTCCTTACTGCAATAATCTTTATTTCAGTAGCGTCTGGTATTGAAGCATATCTATCACCTTGGCTGATGAATGCAATGTTAGGGATAACTGTTCTATAATTATTATTAATTAATAATAAATATAAAATGTTATTTATAATAATTTTATTTTGAATCTCTTTTGTCATCTGTTATAATGAGAATAGCATTGGCGAGGGAGGACTTCGGGATGGAAACTAGAATTGAAAGAATAAAAAAACAATTGCATTCATCTAGCTATAAACTAACGCCTCAACGTGAAGCAACCGTTCGTGTTTTGCTAGAAAATGAAGAGGATCATTTAAGTGCGGAAGATGTATACCTCCTTGTTAAAGAGAAATCGCCTGAGATTGGGTTAGCAACGGTTTATCGAACATTGGAATTGCTTACAGAGTTGAAAATAGTCGATAAGATAAACTTTGGTGATGGGGTTTCACGCTATGACCTTCGTCAGGAAGGAGCAGCGCATTTTCATCATCATCTAGTTTGTATTGAATGTGGTGCTGTAGATGAAATACAAGAGGATCTTCTTGAAGACGTGGAAGAAGTGGTAGAGCGTAGATGGAACTTTAAAATAAAAGATCATCGCCTTACCTTCCATGGCATCTGTTATCGTTGTCAGGATAAGGTTAATATTGCGGAAAATACAGATTGATAGTGGGAGTCCTTTTTGTACAATTGAAAAGGGCTTTTTGTTTTGTTAGTTAGATAAATAATTTCCTATCTCAGACATTTAGGTATAAAACTTGACCAAATTGGCATATCTTTTACTAGAATAGTCTGTTTGGGGGAAGAGAAATGGTCTCATTTTTAAAGATAGTTTTGCAAACCATAAAGGTTTTTATTATATTCACTGGGTGCACGGTCCTCTTTTATTATGGTATTATGTGGGTAAATGAAGAGTATCAAGGCTATCATCGCTATGATGCACCAGAAGGTACTGCATTAAAGGTCTCGAATACAGAAAATGATGAAAATCCAGTCTGGTTAGATCGATTGATTTTGTTTTATTTAAATGGGGAGTAATAAATGGAAGAGTATTTGAAAAGTTTTATGCAGTTTATGCTCGTAGAAAAAGGGCTAGCCAACAATACGTTACTGTCTTATGAGCGTGATTTAAAAAGCTATCTCCGTTATTTAAGGAATGTCGAGGCAATTGACAAATTGGACAATGTTCAGCGTATCCATATCGTTCACTTTCTAGCTTCTTTAAAAGAACAAGGGAAATCAGCTAAAACAATTGCAAGGCATGTTGCATCCATTCGGGCTTTCCATCAATTTTTATTGAGGGAAAAGGTCGCAGGCCAGGATCCAACGGTTCATATTGAAACACCCAAGTCAGAGAGAACCATACCAAAAGTCTTAAGTCTTGAAGAAGTTGAGAAGCTATTGGATTCACCGAACAAACAGGACCATTTTGGTTTAAGAGATAAAGCAATGCTAGAACTCCTTTATGCTACAGGAATCCGAGTCACTGAATTAATTAATATTGATTTAGATAACGTTCATTTAACAATGGGGTTTGTTCGTGTCAACGGTAATGGTAAGAAAGAGAGAATTATTCCAATAGGAAAAGCAGCCGTTGAAGCGGTAAAGGTTTATCTTGAACGGGGTAGACCACAGTTTATTTCTCCAAAATATCAAGATCAAGCATTATTTTTAAACCATCAAGGGAAAAGATTAACACGTCAGGGATATTGGAAAATTCTAAAAGGGTTAACGCTAGAAGCGGGAATTACTAAAGAACTCACACCACATACTCTGAGACACTCCTTTGCTACCCATCTTTTAGAGAACGGTGCCGATTTAACTGCTGTTCAAGAAATGCTCGGTCATGCAGATATCTCGACCACTCAAATTTATACAAGTGTTACAAAAACAAGGATAAAGGATGTTTATAGTAAATTCCATCCACGAGCCTAATAGAGTAGTAGATTTTGTGAAAAAAATAAAAATGTCAAAAAGCTGCCTAAATTATTGGTAGCTTTTTCTTGTATTTCTCAAATCATTTAGTAAAATAGAGTTGTCAGACCTCTGACATAATATCGAAACAAAGTTTCATAAACAAAATCAAAAAAGGGAAACATAGTACTTGTGGATTGTTTCTGTTATTTTTTACTGAGGTATTCAAAAGGAGGATGCTTTAATGGCTACAAATATTAATACATATAAACGAATTTTTCTCGTTGTTATGGATTCGGTTGGTATTGGTGAAGCGCCAGATGCAGAAAAATTTGGCGACTTAGGTGCAGACACACTGGGACATATTGCTGAAAAGATGAATGGACTAAACATGCCTAACATGGGGAGATTGGGTTTAAGTAATATTCGTGAAATTAAAGGAATTGAAAAAGCTGAAAAGCCGCTAGCTGTCTATACTAAAATGATGGAAGCTTCAAACGGGAAAGACACAATGACTGGGCATTGGGAGATAATGGGGTTAAATATTCAAACACCTTTCAGAGTATTCCCTGATGGATTCCCTGATGAACTCGTTACGGAATTGGAAAACCGAACAGGAAGAAAGATTATTGGTAATAAACCAGCCAGTGGAACTGAAATTCTTGATGAACTTGGCGAAGAGCACATGAAAACAGGAGCACTAATTGTTTATACTTCTGCTGATTCTGTCCTTCAAATTGCAGCACATGAAGAGATTATCCCAATTGAGGAACAATATAAAATTTGTAAGATTGCCCGTGAACTAACTCTAGATGAAAAATATATGGTTGGACGTGTAATTGCTCGACCGTTTTTAGGAGAACCAGGTAGCTTTAAACGAACTTCAAACCGTCATGATTATGCCTTAAAGCCATTTGATCGGACAGTATTAAGTGAACTAAAAGACTCTGGATATGATGTAATTGCCATTGGGAAAATTTCTGATATTTATGATGGAGAAGGAATTACCCAGTCGTTAAGAACTGTCTCTAATATGGATGGTATGGATAAATTAGTCGAGACATTAGATATGGAATTTACAGGAATAAGCTTCCTAAATCTAGTGGACTTTGATGCTCTTTTTGGGCACCGCCGCGATCCAGAAGGCTACGGAAAAGCATTAGAGGAATATGATGCACGTTTGCCAGAAGTATTTGCAAAACTAAAAGAGGATGATTTGTTAATTATTACAGCTGATCATGGAAATGATCCAGTTGCCCCGGGAACAGACCATACACGTGAATATGTACCACTAGTGGTTTATTCAAAAGGAATGAGAGAAGGAAAAGAGTTACCAATTAGAGAAACATTCGCAGACATCGGCGCTACCGTTGCCGACAACTTCAACGTGAAACTCCCTAATTACGGAAAAAGCTTTCTTAAAGAAATGGAATAGAAGGAGATTAACTATGAGTACGGAAAAAATTCAAAATGCTGCAGAGTTTTTAAAAACAAAGTATGCGAATCAACCATTAATCGGTCTTATTTTGGGTTCGGGTTTAGGAGTACTAGCGGATGAAATAGAAAATCCTGTCAAAATACCTTATAACGAAATCCCGGATTTCCCTATTTCTACAGTAGAAGGTCATGCAGGACAATTAGTGTTTGGTTTACTAAATGGAGTAGAAGTAGTGGCTATGCAAGGCCGCTTCCATTTCTATGAAGGCTATAGTATGGATAAGGTGACATTTCCTGTTCGAGTAATGAAAGAACTCGGAGTGGGTAAGTTAATAGTGACCAATGCAGCTGGTGGAGTTAATGAAAGCTTTGAAGCTGGTGATTTAATGATAATAACGGATCATATTAATTTTATGGGAACAAACCCGTTAATTGGACCAAATGATTCTAAAATGGGAGTAAGATTCCCTGATATGTCTGAGGCATATACAAAGGAATTACAGGTTGTAGCCAAAGAAATAGCCGCAAAGTTAAATATTAAGGTAAAAGAAGGGGTCTATTTCGGAAATCCAGGACCTGTCTATGAAACACCTGCAGAAGTGAGGATGGTTAGAGTGCTTGGCGGAGATGCTGTAGGAATGTCTACAGTACCAGAGGTTATTGTTGCACGCCATGGCGGAATGAAGGTTCTAGGTATTTCCTGTATTTCAAATATGGCAGCAGGTATCCTTGATCAGCCGTTAACCCATGATGAAGTCATCGAAACAACAGAAAAAGTAAAAGCAGACTTCCTTTTATATATAAAAGAAATAGTTAAAAGTATCGCAAATTAATCTTTGTTTTTTATTCTAATAAAGTGGTGATAAATGATGAGAATGGTTGACTTAATTGAGAAAAAAAGAGATGGGCTTGAACTAACAACAGATGAAATTAAATATATTATTAATGGTTATACAGAAGGTTCAATTCCTGATTATCAAATAAGCGCTTTTACAATGGCTATCTTTTTTAAAGGGATGACTGAAAAAGAACGGGCAGATTTAACATTGGCCATGGTGGAATCGGGAGACCAAATTAATCTATCTGATATTGAAGGAATAAAAGTCGATAAACATTCAACTGGCGGGGTTGGCGATACAACAACTTTAGTACTAGGACCGTTAGTTGCCGCACTTGATGTTCCAGTTGCGAAAATGTCAGGACGAGGACTAGGACATACAGGTGGAACAATTGATAAATTAGAGGCAGTTAAAGGATTTCATGTTGAAATCGAGAATGATGAATTTATTGACTTGGTTAATAAAAATAAAATTGCTGTCATTGGTCAAAGTGGTAACTTAACACCAGCTGATAAAAAGCTTTATGCCTTAAGAGATGTAACAGCAACAGTAGATAGTATTCCACTTATCGCAAGCTCAATCATGAGTAAAAAAATTGCTGCAGGTGCTGATGCAATCGTTCTTGATGTAAAAACAGGTGCTGGAGCATTTATGAAGACAATCGATGACTCAAGAGAACTCGCGAAAGCGATGGTAGGAATCGGAAATAATGTAGGCAGAAGAACAATGGCTGTTATTTCTGATATGAGTCAGCCACTTGGTTTTGCGATTGGTAACGCATTGGAAGTGAAGGAAGCGATTGATACCTTAAAGGGCGAAGGTCCTGAGGACTTAACCGAACTTTGTTTAACACTTGGAAGTCACATGGTTTATTTGGCCGAAAAGGCAGATTCACTAGCGGAAGCACGTACTATGCTTGAAAATGTTATTAAAGATGGTTCTGCTCTTGAAAAATTAAAAGTCTTTTTAAGCTCCCAAGGCGGAGATGCCTCCATTGTTGATGATCCTTCTAAAATGCCACAAGCTCAATATACATTTGAACTTGAAGCAAAAGAGGATGGATATGTATCTGAAATTGTTGCTGATGAAGTTGGAACAGCTGCAATGATTTTAGGGGCAGGCAGAGCTACGAAAGAATCAATTATTGATTTAGCTGTTGGCCTTGTTTTAAGGAAAAAAATCGGTGACCAAGTGGCAAAGGGTGAATCCTTGGTAACGATTTATAGTAACTTTGAAGATGTTAGCAGTGTAAAAGAAAAGCTTTATGAAAACATTAAATTATCTTCAACGAAGGTGGATGCACCAATCCTTATTCATGAAGAAATCACTGAATAATAAATAATTGTAAAAAAGTCCAGGATTGATTCCTGGACTTTTTTATTTTTATTAGAGGAAATATCTGTATAAAGTTGGTAGGTTTGGAAAAAATGAAACGTATAAAGAATGGAGGGTTATGTGAATGAAACGATATTTCTCTTTACTAGTTATATTATTGTTATTTACAAGTTTATGGGTTCCACCTGGATCTGCAGAGGAAAAAAAGAGTGTAGATATTACTAGCAATGTTAAATCAGCTATTTTAATTGAGCGTGATACAGGAGAAGTTCTTTATGAGAAAAATAGCAATGAGCAGCTACCGCCTGCCAGTATGACAAAAATTATGACGATGTTGCTTATAATGGAAGCTATTGATGAAGGGAAACTTACTTGGGATGAGAAAATATCTACAAGCGAGTATGCTGCCTCAATGGGCGGTTCGCAAATTTTCCTAGAGCCAGGGGAGCAAATGACAACAAAGCAAATGCTCCAAGGAATTGCTATTGGTTCTGGAAATGACGCCTCTGTAGCAATGGCTGAAAGAATTGGTGGCTCTGAAGAAGCATTTGTTGAAATGATGAACGAGAAGACAAAGGAACTAGGCTTGAAGGATACTTTCTTTAAGAATACAACCGGTCTGCCAAGTAGTGGTCATTTTAGTACAGCCCACGATATGGCTATTATGGCAAAGGAACTATTAAAATATGAAGACATAACAAAGTTTACCGGGATGTATGAAGCGTATCTTCGTGAAGATACTGATAAAAAGTTCTGGCTAGTAAATACAAATAAATTAGTACGTTTTTATCCTGGAGTGGATGGGCTAAAGACGGGCTTCACGGCTGAAGCAAAATATTGCTTAACTGCAACAGCAGAAAAGGATGGAATGCGTGTAATTGCGGTTGTATTTGGTGCGCCAACCTCAAAAGAAAGAAATGCACAAGTGACAAAAATGCTAAATTTTGCATTTAACCAATACCAAACTCACCCAATGTTTAAACGGAATGAAGCAATTGGTCTTGCTAAAGTTAGTAAAGGAAAAGAAAAAACAGTAGAGGCTGTTACAAGTGAGCCCCTTTCTTTACTAACAAAAAAGGGTGAAAAAACGACTGATGTTGAACAAAAAATTAACCTTAAAAAGACACTTGATGCTCCTATAAAAAAAGGTGATAAAGTTGGTACCATTAAGCTTATAAGAGGCGGTCAAGTGGTAATTGAAAGTGACCTTGTAGCAAAAAGTGATGTAAAAGAAGCAGGATGGTGGGCTCTTTATAAGCGTTCCTTTGGGATGTTTACAAAAGCAGGGAAATAACGAATAGCGAAACCGCTCTCTGAAAAAGAAAAACAGAATCCAGAAAATAGTTTGTCGAAATCAAACTATTTTTGGCAAATATCAACTACTTTTGTCTTGATAGAAGGAAATGCAGGAAGCTATAACGAATTGACTCACTATACCAGTTGAAGGAGGACAGGAATAGTGAGTCTTAACATTGATATTGAAATAAAACAAGATGTGTTATGCATTCGATTAAGTGGTGAATTAGATCACCATACCGCGGATGAACTTCGTGAAAAAGCTACTTATGCAATTGAAAGAAATGAAATTCGTCATATAGTTTTAAATTTAGAGGATTTATCTTTTATGGATAGTTCTGGTTTAGGTGTCATTATTGGAAGGTATAAGCAAATAAAGCAGGTGCACGGTGAGATGGTTGTTTGTGCAATATCCCCTGCAATACAACGATTATTCGATATGTCGGGATTATTTAAAATCCTAAAACTTGAACCGACAGAAGAGTTTGCATTGCAAAGATTGGGGGTGGCCTAAAGATGAGGAATCAAATGAATCTTCAATTCAGCGCTTTAAGTCAAAATGAATCATTTGCACGTGTCACCGTTGCGGCCTTTATTGCTCAACTTGATCCAACAATGGATGAATTAACAGAAATTAAGACAGTTGTTTCAGAGGCAGTAACTAATTCAATAATCCATGGATATGAAAATGACCCAAATGGGATTGTTTTCATCCAAGTTACTATTGAGGATGGATTAGTGGATTTATCCATCAAAGATACTGGATTAGGTATTGTAGATGTGGAGGAAGCTCGCCAGCCATTATTTACAACAAAGCCAGATTTAGAGAGATCTGGTATGGGGTTCACCATCATGGAAAATTTCATGGATGAGCTAGAGGTTCATTCACAGCCAGGTAAAGGAACCGAAGTAAGACTAAAAAAGCATTTACAAACCCGCAAAATGCTGTGCAATTAAGGAGACTTGCCGATGGATGTGGAGGTCAAAAACGAAAAAAGTCAAACGTATTTAAAAGATAATGAAGTAAAAGAACTTATCAAGAAAAGCCAAGACGGAGACCAGTCGGCAAGAGATTTAATCGTCGAGAAAAATATGCGTCTTGTCTGGTCTGTTGTACAGCGGTTTATGAATAGGGGCTATGACCCTGATGATCTATTCCAAATTGGCTGTATTGGCTTATTGAAGTCAGTCGATAAGTTTGATCTGTCATATGATGTGAAATTCTCAACCTATGCAGTTCCAATGATTATCGGTGAAATTCAACGGTTTATTCGTGATGATGGAACCGTTAAAGTGAGCCGTTCTCTAAAGGAAATGGGAAATAAAATTAGAAAAGCAAAAGATGAATTATCGAAGACGTATGGCAGAATTCCGACCGTAAATGAAATTTCAGCACATCTAGAGCTATCTCCAGAGGATGTTATTCTTGCTCAAGAAGCAAGCAGAACTCCTTCGTCCATTCATGAAACGGTTTACGAAAATGATGGTGATCCGATTACCTTATTGGACCAAATAGACGATGGGAACGAAGGTAAATGGTTTGATAAGATTGCATTAAAAGAAGCAATTCGTGAGCTAGATGAACGAGAGCGTCTAATTGTTTATTTACGATACTATAAAGATCAAACACAATCTGAAGTCGCCCAAAGGCTTGGGATATCCCAAGTACAAGTATCAAGGCTTGAAAAGAAAATACTTCAAACTATGAAAGATCGTATGGATTTATAATCCTGCGGTCTTTTTTTTTATTTTACATGCCAATTTTTGGTTATCATGAAAGTAAAGTTTAAGACTCATACTATATTTAAAGGAAATCATTGTGTGGGGAGTGAATGTTTTGGAAAAAACAATCTACATCCGCATGCGGAATCGTGTTCTTACAAAACCTAGAGAAAAAGTCTACCTAATGGACATCGCCCAAATTATTGCTCCTGAATCAACAATTCCAGATTTAAAAAAGATAATGATTCATCAGGTTACCCCTGAAGATAAAAATATTATCATCATCGATGTAATGAAAGTCATTAGGTTCATTACAGATATGTTTGAAGAAGTGGAAGTTCAATCTATTGGACCGGCACAAACAATTATTGAGGTGATCAATAAGAATAAGCAAATGTCGTACCCCTTTTTTCTCTTAATTTGGTTTTTATTATTCTTCGGTTCCGCAATGGCCATTATGAACTTTCATGATGATGTGAGTATGCAAAGTGTACAAGCTAAGCTTTATACCATTATTACAGGCATGAAAGATTCAAAGCCATGGCTTTTTCAAATTCCCTATTCGATTGGATTGGGTCTAGGAATGGTTTTATTCTTTAATCATGTATTCGAGAAAAGAATTAATGAGGAACCAAGTCCGCTTGAAGTAGAAATGTTCAACTATCAATTAGATTTAGATAATTATGTAATCATACATGAAAATAAAGAAAGTTTGAAACGTGTCAATGACGATTAAAGTTGTGGGAGTTATATTTATAGGATTAGCAGGTGGACTAGCGGTTGGCTCAGGTTTTGTTGCCTTTTTAACGGTCCTTGGGATTATACCGAGGCTGACGCAGCTATCAAAAACAATAAAAATGATACGTTACTATGAATGGGCTGTTGTATTAGGAGCACTTTCCGGGGTTATGGCAACTCTAAGGGATCCAATTTTAGGCATTTCCTCCCTCTTTTTGATTCCCTTAGGATTAGCTGGAGGAATTTTTTATGGAATGCTCGCTGGTGCTCTTACTGAGGTTTTAAATGTTTTCCCAGTTTTAGCGAAGAGGTTAGGGATCGATGGAAAGATAATAATATTAATTATGGCCATTGTTTTAGGGAAAATTTTTGGATCAATCTTTCAATGGGTATATTTAGTTCATCATTAAAGTCTGCGTGAAAGGACATCAAAGAATGAGCACTCGGAGGCGAGTCATATTAATTACTGATGGTGATGAGTATGCAAAGCGAGCAGTGGAACGCGTCGCACATGATATAGGTGGTCGATGTATTTCATTGTCCCAAGGAAATCCCTCAATACTATCTGGGGAACAACTTGTTGATTTAATCAAAGCAGCGGCCCATGATCCTGTATTAGTGATGTTCGATGATAGTGGACTTGAAGGTGAGGGTGCTGGGGAGAGAGCCTTAAAGTATGTTGCAAATCATACAGATATAGAAGTTCTAGGGATTATTGCTGTAGCAGCAAAAACACATCAGACAGAGTGGACA
>JAQSXG010000420.1 GCA_029256785.1 Neobacillus sp. | reverse complement strand
CTTTAACTTAAATTGGTGGATTTCTCTACTAACAGGATCTATCCTGTGGTTAATACAATTCTTTGTAAAAAAGAGAGCATCTACTATTCCACAAGATCATTCAAGCCCTTATTAAAAATGTTCAAAAGTGCAGTGTGCCATCAAGTGAGTGATGCCCTGCACTTTTTTGTTAGATTTCACCTTAAGTTTTATATATTAAGAAAGACAGTTGACGCTGGTAACACCAATTACAGGTAATCCCCACACGTAAAAATTAATACCTACTTTATAACACTCCTATTATCCCACTAATAATCACCTCCTATTTTAGGAAAGCTAATTAGTAACAATAATACTGGTTTGCAGGTAAAGGGTGAAAACGATGCATGAAAAGCTCTCATTACAAACAGAGGATCTTAAACGACTGATCGATCATATGGATGTTGCCGTGTGGATTATCAATATGGAAAATAACAAGGCTTTTTTCTCAGAAGGGTTTATGAAGATATTTGGCCGAACGCCTGAGGAATTTTACCAAGATGTGGGTCTTTGGGAGAAGACCATCCATCCGGAGGACATTGCGGTTGCCCATAAACGAAAATCAGAAAAACAAAAGAATCAAGTGACGATTGATGAGTACCGAATCATGATTCCAAACGGGGAGGTTCGTTGGGTCCAGGATCGGGGCATTCCTTACCGAGGTAAAAATGGGCAAAACATCTATATTGGAATCATCTTAGACATTACGGAGCGGAAAATGGCCGATGAAAAAATTAAATATTTGGCTTATCACGATGATTTGACTGGCTTACCCAACCGCAAGTTTTTTAATGAGCATCTTAACGCGACGATCAAGAGTGTTAAATGGAATGAGTCGCTTACCCTCCTTTTCATTGATTTAGATCAGTTTAAAATCGTGAATGATTCACTGGGCCATAATATCGGTGATCAATTACTCAATGAGGTGGCTAAGCGGATCAGTAGCTGCGTTCGCAATCAAGACATCGTCGCTCGCCATGCTGGGGATGAGTTTATTATTTTAATTGAAAATGTCTCCAAGGCTGAGACTGACATTATCGCAGAAAGAATCTTATCCACTCTCGTTGCTCCTTTTTCTATATTGGAAAATGAAATCTTCATCAGCGCCAGTATCGGTATCAGCATCTATCCATTGGATGGGAGAGATCCTGAAACGTTAATAAAAAATGCGGATGCGGCTATGTACGATGCAAAGTACTATGGTAAGAATAATTCCAAATATTATTCTTTAGATATAGAAAATGCAAATATTCGCAAAATGTCTATTATCAATGGCCTACATAAAGCGCTTGAAAGCCAAGACTTCGAGTTATATTACCAACCGAAAATCATCACTTCCTCACAATCAGTCTATGGAGTGGAAGCATTATTAAGATGGAATCATCCAATACTTGGACCGATTTCACCCGCAGAGTTTATTCCGCTTGCTGAAGAAACCGGAATGATTATTCCGATAGGAGAATGGGTTCTGAATGAGGCTTGTAAGAATTATAAGGAGTGGGTATCACAAGGATTTGCTCCTCAATGTTTGTGTATCAATCTCTCACCAAGACAGCTCAGGGATCCCCAATTATTAAACAAAATTAAGAATATAATAGAAGTACATCATTTTATCCCGCAACATCTCGAAATAGAAATAACTGAAAGTGTAGCCATTGATAACTTCGATGACACGATTTCAATACTCAATCAAATAAGGAAAACTGGTGTAAAAGTAGCATTGGATGATTTCGGGACGGGCTACTCTTCGCTCAATTACTTAAGACAATTCCCCATTGATGCGTTGAAGATTGACCGGACCTTTATCAATGAGGTGATGGTAAATTCGCAAACAGCCGCTATTGTGAAATCAATTATCTCCATTGCCCATAGTTTAAAAATTGCAGTAATTGCTGAAGGCGTTGAAACAGCAGAACAATTTCACTTCCTTTACGATTTACAATGCGACTTTCTTCAAGGTTATATAATAAGTCCACCAGTACCAATTAATAAAATAGAAGAGATCCTTAGAAAAAATACAGGCCCTAAATAGTAGGGGCTTGTATTCATATATTTTATAAAAAAAGAAAGCTGGCCAGGTCGGTCAACTTTCTTCCATACTACCTTTTTCAAAAATAAACTTCTTATGCCATTTAAAAGACGGCTTATTCTCGGGATAAATATCTATTTTTGTTCTAGGCATTAATCCATATTTCAGGTAATTATCTGGTTCGATCAAAGCGGATATGTGTAGTCTCCCCTGTCCATCAAACGCAATATAACCTTTATCATAAAGCGCATCATGGTTCGAGCAAAGCAGTATTCCATTGTACGGATCTAATCGTTCTTCGTTCGTACTATCCTTCCACGGCTTTGAGTGGCTTGCACGAAGTAATTCAGGTAGGTCAATGCTACATAGTGCGCATTTAGCATTCCACAATGGCGTAAGGGCTTTGCGAAATTTCTGTTGATCGATACGAACCTTCATTTTCACTTCTGATTCTGTTTCCGCAATCACAGGTATTAACGTATTTCGTTCCGTTCTTCTGACATTATCAATCGATAGTTCAAGTTGTTCCTGGTTTACTTGGTAGATATTTAGCTCACTAATCCGTTCAAGAAGTTTTATTGCGAGTTCCTCATTACAAGGGTATAAATAGCCTGGGTTCCCATCCCCATTTTGTTGGAATGGGGAATATTTGATTGGAAGCAGCGAAAGGATTTCACTTAGATTTGCTTTTACATTTAACGCTACATCTAACTCATGATAATCCAATTTCACCATATAGCCCTCATCATTCCAATCTCTATGATGTTGAAAGATGGATGGTTTAGGAGCGGTTTTATTGTCCTCCGTTGCAATACTTAGGGCAACAATGTACCCTTTTACATAATGAAAAATTCGGTCTCCTTTTTGCACCTCTTTCATACGGAGCCAAGAATGTGGAACGTTCCCCCCTTTATCTTGTTGTTGTGACCAAATGATCCCTAGTTCTTTTTCATCATGATACGTATCACCTTGCATAACAATGTAGGTATTCATTTTTTCTCCTTTAGTCAGTATCATTACTACTACAATTATACCACTTATTATTTCATTCTTTCGAATGCTTTTGTTTGTATGTAAATTGAATAAATGAATGTCCTTCGGATATGGTATCCTATTATTTAAAAGCAATTAAAGAAAGGTAGAATGATATGTATACAAAACAAGACTTACTAGCACATCTTAAAGATTTAGCAATCGATGGAAGTGGAACGTTACTTGTTCATTCTTCGATGAAAAGTATTGGAGAAGTTGAGGGTGGTGCGGAAACGGTCCTTGATGCATTGACTGAATATATGAAAGATGGCCTGTTAGTTTTTCCTACACATACATGGTCGTATATTAATGCTGAAAATCCTCGGTTTCATGTGAGTGAATCTCCCTCTTGCGTGGGTCTATTAACAGAACTATTCCGGAAACGTCCCGGTGTTGTTCGTTCATGGCACCCTACACATTCTGTGGCTGCCTTGGGGAAAAATGCGCGTGAATTTGTTGCAGGAAATGAAAAATTCGATACACCTTGTGCAAGGGAATCTAGTTGGGGGAAATTACTAGATCAAAAAGCAACCATTCTATTAATAGGGGTTGATTTACGTAGATGCACCTATATTCACGGTGTCGAGGAATGGGTTGGAATACCTGATCGTTTAACGGATCATCACGAACAGCTTTACACCGTATTACCGGATAAAACCGAAATTTCAGTACCACAAAGAAGACATTATGGCCATACCTCTGAAAAATATGAACGTGTTGAAGAAAACTTTTTTATTAATCAAGTGATGTACAAAGGTCATTTTGGTGATGCGACCGTGCGAGTCTGCGATACAGATAAAATGACAGATCTGCTCTATCATATATTAAAGGAAGACCCTGAAATATTCTCTTGATATTTACCCTTGCCTTACACCGGTTTATATAAGTTGGAAATGGCGAACAGTGACAGGCAAAGTATAGGGAGTGGGATGTATTTGGAAGATAAAATACTTAATATAGCTAATAAAATTCCTAACCTTGAACAAAATCAAAGAATCGTTGTTGGAATAGATGGACTAAGACGTTCTGGGAAAACAACATTGACAAATAAACTTGTACAGTATCTTCAAGAAAAAAATATTTCAGTTTGCCTTTTTCATATTGACGACTATATTGTAGAGAGAAAAAGGCGTTACAACACTGGATATGAAGAGTGGTATGAGTATTACAATTTACAATGGGATGTTAATTGGTTAACAGACCATTTTTTCGCAAAACTAAAGAAGTCTAAGGAATTACCGCTACTTACTTATGATTGTGACTCCGATACACAAAAACTGGAGATAAATAAAATTCCTGACACTTGTGTAATTATTATCGAAGGAGTATTTCTACAAAGGAAAGAGTGGAGAAATTTCTACGATAGTATCATTTATTTAGATAGTTCGAGAGAAAAGAGATTCAATCGTGAAAGTGAAGATACTCAGAGTAACATTAAAAAATTCCAAAATAGATACTGGAAAGCCGAAGATTATTATATAGCGGCTGAAAGCCCTTTGGCACAAGCCCATTTAGTTATTCAAAATTAA
>JAQSXG010000419.1 GCA_029256785.1 Neobacillus sp. | reverse complement strand
AATGACACGGACTAATTTATAGTGAATCTATAAGATCAAATATCTCGGAATTCTCAGGAATATCCTGCATTGAGTGTCCGTAATGAACATACCGGAGTACTCCTTCCTTATCTACCAGCATCTGAGCCGGCATTCTTCCTAGCTTAAACAGATTTACTTTCTGACCATATAGTTTTAGAACAGAATGCTTGGCGTCGGGAATACCGTGGAACTTTAAACCATTCTCCTCCCAATATTTTTGAAAACTCTTTGCATTTTCAGGTCCGATTGTGACGATTTCTGTATCTTTTTCTACAAATTTACTATAATCATGATGCAACTGCATCATGTGCTTCCTGCAAAATGGTCAAACAAAGCCTCTATTAAGGACAATCAATATATTACTCTGACCTCTAAAGTCTGATAGCTTAAACATTTTCCCATTTAAATCCTCTAATTCAAAATCGGGCGCTAATTTATTAACCTCAACACTTGCCATTTTATCAACATCCTCACTATGATTTTATCTAATTTGACATCATTTGCAGTTATGTCATAAATAATCATTGTTTGTTCTTTCGCTATTCCCCGTCCCCGTGCGAAGTATAACTTTAATTTACGCAAATTTAATTTAACTCAATCAATTTATCTGTAAAAAATATAGTTCTCTCTAAAGAGCTAACTCTATTTCAAATCTGTTTTTAGAATCTCATCCAAGTGTTTCTTTACCACCCTTAGAGTTTCTTCTTCCCCATTGTAATTGCAGTATATTTTCTCAGGAATATCCTTTACCTTCTCTTTTAATTCCCTACCTTTCTCTGTCAATTCAACGGTGACAACTCGGTCGTCTTCTTTATTTCTGTATTTTGTTATTAATCCTTTGGAGTCTAACTTTTTCAGTACAGGGGTAAGAGTTCCTGAGTCTAAGTACAGTTTTTTTCCTAGTTCCTTGAATAAAATTTTCTCTTCTTCCCACATAACGAGCATCGTAATATACTGTGTATAGGTTAAGTCATATGGTTCTAAAAGAGGTTTGTACATCTTAATGACTTCTCTAGATAAAGCATACAAGGAAAAGCAAAATTGATTTTCCAATTTGAGAGCATCATATTTTTCCATATTTGAACCCCTTATTCGATTGATATAAATTAAATTTGTTTAAATTAATTATAAATCATACCTAAAATAATCGCAATGATATTGCTATAAAAAGGAAGCCCAGTTATTAATAACTAGACTTCCTTACCTTGAACAGGGACACTCTACAGTTCCACTACTCCATCAAGATTCTTTGACTCAAACTGATCAAGCAATTCACGTACTTCATCGGTTGACTTTGTGTTCATCAATTGATTTCTTAATCCACCTGCTCCAGGGAATCCTTTGACATAAATTTTGAAAAAACGATGAAGTCCAGTTATCGAACGTGGCACTACTTCCGAATATTGATCTTGAAGATCTAGCTGCAGTCTTAAAAGATCAAGGTATTCTTTGCTACTATGCTCTTTTGGCTCTTTTTCAAAAGCAAAAGGATTTTTAAAAATACCTCGCCCAATCATAACGCCATCAATACCATATTGTTCAGCCAACTTCAGTCCCATTTGACGGTCAGGAATGTCACCATTGATCGTTAGCAGCGTATTGGGTGCGATACGGTCACGTAATTTTTTGATTTCCGGAATGAGCTCCCAATGCGCATCTACTTGGCTCATTTCCTTTCTTGTACGCAAATGAATAGAAAGGTTCGCAATATCCTGTTTTAGAATATGCGTTAGCCACTCCTCATACTCATTCACATCCTTATCGCCTAGGCGTGTTTTCACGCTAACAGGAAGTCCGCCCGCTTTTGCTGCTTGAATAAGTTCAGCAGCAATCTCGGGACGCAGAATAAGACCACTCCCCTTCCCTCTTGATGCCACATTCGGCACAGGACAGCCCATATTAATATCAATGCCCTTAAATCCTAGCTCAGCCATGCCAATACTCATTTGACGAAAATATTCGGGATTATCGCCCCAAATATGCGCCACCATTGGCTGTTCATCTTCGGTAAAAGTCAAACGGCCACGCACACTTTTCATGCCCTCAAGATGACAATAACTATCTGAGTTTGTAAACTCTGTAAAAAACACATCCGGTCGACCGGCTTTACTTACTACGTGACGAAAAACAACATCTGTCACATCTTCCATTGGTGCAAGTATAAAAAAAGGTCGTGGTAATTCACGCCAAAAGTTGTCTGTCATATTAAATTCAAATCCTCTCATAATGGGGTCTTGGGCTAAGCCCTTATCCCAAAATAAAGAAGCAGATTGTCTCTGCTTCTTTTATACTTATACCACGCTTTAGCACTTTTTATCAAATTGACTGCCAATGTTTATTTTCATCAGAGAAAATGAAAAAATCCTGCATGGAAGCAGGGCCTTTGAGGATAGTTTTTCTTTTTACATATTTGAAGGTGGTTCGACTACCTTCACTTTAGTGTCACCAACCATTTTAATACGAAGTTTTTCTTCCTTTAGGGTTTCACTTACTTGAATGACTTCTTCAAATTGCTGGGTATCAACTAAAATATTATTCAATTCTGTAGGATGGAGAGTAACTTCAATTCGTTCCTCACTCATGGGTATTCGGGTTACCTCGATATCTGAATCAACTGGCGTGAGTCCTTTTTTTTCAATAACTAGTTCCTCATGGATAACCGGTATCATGATTTGCTTCACTTCTGTATATGTATTTTTATAAACTCTAACATCAGCAGTTTCGACGATCTGCTTAGTAATATCTAGCTTTTCTTTATGTAGTTGGAACGTCACATCCTGATTATCATCCTTCAATTTCTATCCCTCCAAACTAAAGGATCTGCCCCACCTCAAAGGGTGGGGCCAGAGCTCAATTAGCTGTTAATATCACTAAAATCAGATTCACCGGAAACGATATTCACACTACCAGTTGTATCCACTTTTGCTTCTTCCCGTCTTAGTGTTTCTTCGATTTGTTGGTTTTCTGAAACCTGACGCTTAGAAGCGGAAATTTCTTCCGTTGTAACGGTGTATTTATGTGTTTCTACTTGTTCTTGACTAACAGGAATATGAATTGATTCATCACTGCTAATCGTAGCATTGCTTGAAGAATTATTAACCGGCGTTCTGGTGATGACCACTTCCTCATGCATCACAGGAACGCCGATGGTTTTTTGCTCCTCCACTACCTCTTTTGAAAGAACAACCTCACCTGCATTGACACTATTTTTTGTAATATCAAGCTCTTCTTTATGAAGTTCTAATTTGCCATCCGTTTGACTGCTTTGTGTATTAAGCGTTGTATCGTTCTCTTGAGTGCTTGAATTATCGTTGCTCTGCGATTTGTCATCACTAAATAGTCCGAATAAATCAGCCATAAAAAATCCCCCTCGGTTGAAGTAATGTGTAATACCTTTATATAATCTTCCCTATCCTGAAAACTATACTGCGATCAGAAAAAGGAAAAATCTAATTATCTTTTACCATAATCCTTAATTCAGATAGGGGGAATACTAAATAAACGCGCATTAAATAACAGCTCAATTAAGATAAGGTATTTATTGGATGATAAAAAATAGGTTCACTCATGGATTGGTTTAATAATAAGAATAGAAAAGAAAATATAATCTTTAGCAGGTTTTTTTGAGGAGATAAGAAGTTGTAGAAATTTGAAACAATCTAAAAAATTATCCAAAATACACTATTACATTTCCTTCTTTTTGTGCTGTTTCCATACAGTTTTGAATAAAATCTCGTATTTGTTTTAAATCCCAGTTTTTCTCTGATATGGAAGTACCATTTCCAAACTTTTGATTGTAGGTTCCTACAGCCTTTTCCATTTGCTCTTTAGAGTAAGTACAACTTTTTCCTGTCCCACTAACTCCTGCATAGTAATTATGTGCATCTAGTAAATCGTACAGTATGATAGCATTATAATTCCCCATGCTAAAACGAACATAGGCTATTTCCTCTCTTGCTTTATTGATTCCTGATATATCATGACCCATTACTATTCCTCCTTCATAAATTTACTATCCGAAAATAATTAGTCTTAGGAAATTTATAAATGATGAAATTTTTACATGGTTTATCACTCCCTTCAATCAGGGTATTTATTAAATGAATGGGTTTAAAGCCGAAGTGAAGATTTAATAGTTGGATTTTTATTTCAGGGTTTAAGTATGCAGTGGTTTGATGGGGAAAGTGATGGAAGATTGAAAATGAAAATGCGACTTCCTATAAATAACATATTATCATACTAGGATTTATATATATTTCATCGTTTCAGATACTTTTTTACAATTCAGTGAACTATTTTCTTATTGGTTCTGTTAAACCTGGCTGTTGATTTGCGCTCCAATCAACCAGTTCTTAAATCAACAGTATCCTTGAACAGAGCCTAGTTAATATAAAAATGTAAGTCTGAGTTCAACCAATTCTTTCATTTTTTGTACAGTTATTTCCATATAGGAATAACTCATTTCTTGCCACCTGAATCGGTTGTATAATAGACTTTTCCCCATTTATTATATATATTTCATTACATTTTCCACAAAAATAACTTCAATATAGAAAAAGCGGCCAAAATCTAGTAAGATATCCACATGTGATATTAG
>JAQSXG010000418.1 GCA_029256785.1 Neobacillus sp. | reverse complement strand
CATTCAAATAATTTATAAAGTTCGTGAATAAGACATTAGACGAAATTAAATTGGAGCGAAACAGACCGATCGAAAAGGAGATGTTTACCTTGCAACAATTCGTACTCGTTTACTTTCACGGTTTAAACATTCAGGACATGGATTGCTATACTGGGGAACAGGCTGCCGAACGGGCTGCAGCTGACTTTGAATTCTACACCGGCATTTCGTATGCGGAATATACTCTGCGTCGCCTATACGGCGAAGAGGTTTCCGTTATCTTAAGCGAGGACGACGAAGGGACCGAGATATATGTCGTGCAGTCAATTGCAACTGGACAGAAGGAAAAAAAGACCAGCACGCCATTGTGGCTTTATGAAGAATGAACAAAAGCAGCAAACCTCTTTATGTTGATCATCACGCACGGCTCCATAGAACAGGCTGCCAACAAAAACGGCAGCCTGTTGAGCTATCGGGCAGATTGCGTGATTGTTAATCGCTGATATTACAGGTAAAATGAGGTAACGAATAACGAGGTGAAAACCATGAAAAAACCATTGTTTCGTGCTCTTGGTGTAGGACTAATATTTGTATTTGTGTTTTATGCAATTCAGATTATTCAAGGGATGTACCTTGCCATGAACTATGTTCCAGATATTATCAACACATATGAATCAGTTGATTATCTGCAACATAAAGTCACATTTGGATATGTTGTATCAAGCCCAATCTGGAGAACGATGGAAGTCATTGGTTTGATGTTTCTTGGAGTAATTGTTTTCTATACTGGGAGGATGTTGAGAAGTAAGAAATAAATTGATACCCTAAAGCATAGAGGGGAATACTCATGATTGCCTTAAAGGGATTTGCAACGTTGTTTCTTAGATGTGTTCCCACGAGTGTACATACAAAACATGGTGTATGGAGAAAACGGGTTTAAGCTTTAGGGTAATGCCTTTTGTTTAAGGTACGATAGTTCCTCTACACCACCACAAGGCTGCCGCGGATTGATGATCGGCAGCCTCGGCACGTTAACGGGAGCGTATTTAAGTATCACTACGGCTTGGATGCCCTGATGCTACCCGGGGATATAGACGGTATGTACATTGCAGCCCGGCTAGGATACCCCCTTATTACCGTTCCCGCTGGCTATTACGCTTTCTTAATGAGCTACTGTATACGGTTGCCTTTATTATGTGCCTCCCAAGTTGAATGTTTTGGAAATATTGTTATAGTGAAATAAAGGAGTGTACATATGATTAGAAATATAGATATCAGCAACAAAGAAATGGCCCAAAGTGTTCTAAATGTCCAAATCCCATCATACCAAGTTGAAGCTCAACTGATTAATTTTTTTGATTTACCACCATTAGGGGAAAATATTGAAAACCTTCAACAGAGTGGCGAGAATTTTTTTGGTTATTATATTAATGACGAATTAGCAGGAGTTATATCTTATAAAATAGAAGACAAAACTTTGGACATCCATCGTTTAATGGTTGCTCCTGATCACTTTCGAAAAGGAATCGGAAGAATACTATTACAATTCATAGAAAAGGTTGAAAATCATATTCATGAGATCATTGTTTCAACGGGAGCCAATAATACCCCAGCTAAAAACTTATATATTGACCAGGGATTTAGTGAAATTGGAAAAATGGAAGTATCAAAAGGTTTATTTATGTCCAACTTTAAAAAGAAAATGAAGGAAATATAAAACGGATTATTACGTTACTTGAAAGGGATCACTCACTGCTGTTGCAGTTAGCTGACCCCTTTTGTTCGCTCAAGTAACGGGCAGGTTAACGGGGAGTCGATATATGGTATTTTATAGCGTAACCAAGTTAAAGTTCGTGTGTTATAATGAAAAAAACATGCAAGGACGCGTAAAAATGAATCCAATGGTGAAGGAGGATAAAAATGTATAATTTTATTGCACCCCCAGTAGAACCACAACAGTAGAATCTACTGTTAAGGTATCTACATGAAGTTTGCTGGTCCTTTTCCATAGATTCTACTGTATGCAAGGGCAGACTATATCTTATTGGTCTTACCACCATATTAGTAGAAAGCGGGAAAAAAATTGAAAGAAAAAATATATTTTGTTTTGTCTATGGTGATTTTCGGTGCAGTTGGCGTTTTTGCAAAGTATATTAATTTGAGCTCAAGTGAAATCGCTTTATTCGTGAGTCTGATTGGCGGTATGTTATTGTTCGGAATCTCCATCATAACCAAGAATAAAGTATCTTGGCCTAACATAAAAAAGAATGCTCTCGCATTATTACTTGCAAGCATCGCCTTGAGCGGAAATTGGGTCTTTCTCTTTCAGTCTTATAAGGAAACAACAATCGCTAATGCCGCTTTAAGTTACTATTTCGCACCTGTTTTGGTAATAGTGATGTCACCTATTGTGCTTAAAGAAAAGCTCTCCCTAAAAAAATGTTTATGTGCCTGTGCTGCCCTTTTCGGGTTGATTTTAATTTTACAGAGCGGGAGAAACGGTGAAGATGGCAATCATTTGCTTGGTATCGTATATGGACTTATTGCAGCCACTTTTTATGCCATCCTGACTTTGACCAACAAATTCATTAGGAACATGAACGGGCTAGAAATCACGGTTACACAATTATTATTATCTTCGGTATTGTTGAGTGCTTACCTTTTTATTGCTGAAGAGAAAGCTGGATTATTTAAGATATCCAGCGATTCCGTGATCCTTATTTTGATTTTGGGAATCCTTCATGCAGCCGTGGGATTCTACCTTTTCTTTTCCGGAATGAAAGGGCTAGAAGGTCAAAGTATCGCTATATTAAGTTATGTAGATCCCCTAACATCATTATTGATTTCAGCTCTTGTGATAGGCGAAAGTATGACAGTGTTTCAAATATTCGGCGCTATCCTGCTACTGGGATCAACATTTATTAGTGAAGTAAGCATAAAAATAAAATATCCTTATAGGACTAAAAATGAGTAACCTCTCATTTTATTGAAGTCAACTTCAACAAATAATCGAAGGCAGCCGGCCACTAAGATCGGCTACCTTTACTCAACAAACGGGCGGTATTCCTAACAATAGGGGCTCGCTTCAAAACGTCCGTAGTCTCACGACGGAATAACGCGTACTCTATAATTTATCTATCCTCGAATGCTTAGAAACATTTTTGTAAGAAATCATATCCTTTTTCGAGAACTTCCATCGGTGGATGATGCCCACTTGCATGATTGATAAAGAGATACTGTGACGTATCGGAATAGCCAGCCCGCTTTAAGTAGTCCAATGCACCTTCGTTGTCGTAAAGTCCTGCGATTAGAACAAATGGCTTGAGTCCGCTAATGCGGAGAAGCTCCGCATGGTCCATATTGGCGGCTTTAAGTTTATTGAGCTTTTCTCCCCAATACCATGGTTCTGACCAATTCGTTCTATCCCATTCAATCCCAAAGTCGCTGCATAGTATGACTTTGATACGGTGGTCTAAACAACCTGTGTATAAAGCCATTTTTCCTCCAAGCGAATGTCCGACTATACCAATACGCTTGTTATCGACTCGAGGGTCAGAGCACAGGAGGTCCACCAGAAGTTGTGTATCAGCAATCAGCTTGCCAATGCCAGTCCACTCTGGATGGTCACGAAGCAGGGTGTCGGCGGATAGTTGCCAACGTGAAAAATCTTGGCGTTCAAGTTCGAGGTTTCGGTAGGTCAGGTGATATGCCTCCGCTGTGACAGCAACATATCCGCGCCGCACAAGATGTAGAGCCATCGCAATGCTAGGTTCGTTGGTTGGCTCGAGTGTGTCGAGGTTGTATCCTGCTGCCCGGTCGGGGTAGTAAAACGGAACGACTACCGCCGGCAAGTTTTCGTTAATGGTTTTGGGAAGCATCATTAGTGTCCTTTGCACTGTACCCGGACCGTTTGCTTGCTCATACAATTCTCCATCAAATTCGGTCGTCTCGAATCTGCGAATAAGCCGCAGATGATGCTTGTATTCATAGTTATCCGGCTTGCCCATCATATTAAGCCATTTTTGAGTAAAGTCATTTAATTTGTTCATTCTGTTTCTCCTTGTACATGTATCCAGATGAAAAAGACAGGGGAAAGATAAATGAGCTTTTTGGTTGGAACCAAGTAAACCCAGATAGTACTCGAGATCGCTCTCGCATTCGAATAACACCACATAAATGAAAAACTTGAACTACTGTCAAGCTCTTGATGTAATGATAAATTAGTTCGGCTACGCATTAAGTTTGAAGCATAACGATGATTCTGGACCCCTGATATCGATTCTATCCCCCCCTCAAACTCTAAATTCTCCAAAAAGATGGTATTCCCTCCTTTGTGTAGAAATAGTTTGTTGGAGGTGTTTTTCAAGAAAGGACGTTTCAGCTTTAACATGAAAGGCGGACGCTGCGAAGCGTGTCGCGGGGACGGTATCATCAAGATCGAGATGCACTTCCTGCCGGACGTCTACGTGCCGTGCGAGCAGTGCAAAGGGAAACGGTACAACCGCGAGACGCTCGATATCAAATACAAAGGCAAAAGCATCGCCGAGGTGCTGGAGCTGACGATCGAGGATGGATGCGAGTTTTCCGCAACATTCCGCGTATTCACCGGAAGCTGCAGACGCTGCTGGACGTAGGCCTCGGCTATATGAAGCTGGGCCAGCC
>JAQSXG010000417.1 GCA_029256785.1 Neobacillus sp. | reverse complement strand
GAGGAAAGGTCGAGACCCCACAGACGCGCAGCGTCGAGGAGGCTCGACTTCCTCCCCGCGGAAAGCAAGCACCTGTAGCGGAAAGGAACGGTCCATTTGTAGACAAAAAACAACATTCTATAAGAAAAGAGCCAAAATAAAAGACTGTCGAGAGTTTCTCGACAGTCTGAAGCTCTCGCTTAGCGTGAGCTTTTTTGTATGGTGCGTTGACTGTAATTCTTTGTTTCTATTCCCCTTTGACTTAACCAATGGTAGGTTTCTCCACTAATAATTATTGGGGCGTTTTGTAACTCTTTAATTGTTTTTGCACCTAATGCCGTCATAATCATTACTAGTTCCTTTTGTAGGGATATGATTTCTTCTAGCAAAGAATCTACCCCCTTTTTAACAAGGAGATTCAAGAAGTATCCCGCTAAGCCAATGGCATCAGCGCCTGAAGCCAATCCCTTTGCAATTTCTGAGGCGGAAGTAAATCCACCAGATCCAATAACTGTAGCATTCCCTTTACTTTGGGATGCCTCAATAATTGAGACAGCTGTAGGTATTCCCCATTCATTAAAAAAAGATAAGGAATTTTCTCTTCGTCTATTTTCTATCTGTGCAAAGTTAGTTCCACCAAAACCGCCAACATCAACTGCCATAACTCCGACAGAAGAGAGGATTTCAACTGTTTCTTTACACATACCAAAACCAACTTCTTTTACAATTACAGGTACATTAGATTCCCTAACAATTGCTTCAATCCTTCTTAATGCTCCTGAAAAATCTCGATCACCTTCAGGCATAACTAATTCTTGGATAACATTTAAGTGGATTTGTATTGCATTTGCTTCAATCATTTCTACTGCTATTTTCGCTTGGTCCGATGTGGCTTCACTACCCAGATTGGCTATGATAATACCAGTAGGATTTTCTTCTCTTACCACTTTAAAAGTATAGCTCTGGGTCTTATCCTTTAAAGCAGACATTTGTGAACCTACAGCCATTGCCAGTCCTGTTTCCTTAGCCACTCCGGCAAGCTGTTTATTAATTTTGTAGGTTTTATCTCCGCCGCCGCCTGTCATAGCATTTATAAAAATAGGCGAACTCAAATAAAGTTCGCCAATTTTATGGTGTAAGCTAACGTCAGAAAGATTAATATTCGGTAAACTCTGATGAATAAATTGGATATTGTCAAAAGCTGTTAACTGTTGTTGCCCACTTTCTAAGGCAAAGCGAATGTGATCCCATTTCCGTTCAGATCTAGACATTACTAATCACCATTATTTTCTTAGATTCTTTAATTGATCGCCAATCATTTCACCCAGCTGAAATCCTTTTGATTCCTCTGGTAGCTCATAGTCGAAATTATTGTCTTCTTCTTTTTCAAGAAGATCCTTAATGCTTAAGGATAGCCGTTGTTCTTGTTCATTGGTATCAAGTACCTTTACCTGTACTTCTTGGCCTTCCTTTAATACTTCATGAGGTGTACCAATATGCTTATGGGCAATTTGTGAGATATGAACGAGACCTTCTACACCAGGAAACACTTCAACAAAAGCACCATAAGAAACTAATCTTTTTACTTTTCCAGTTAATGCGCTTCCCTTAGGAGCCTTTTCGGCTAAGTTTGACCATGGTCCTGGTTGAGTTTCTTTGATAGATAAGGAAATTCTCTCATTATCACGATCAACATTAAGGACCTTAACCTTTACTTTCTGTCCTTCTTGAACTACATCCGTTGGTTTTTCAACATGCTCATAAGATAACTGTGAAATATGGACCAAGCCATCGATTCCACCAATATCTACAAATGCGCCAAAGTCGGTTATCCTTTGGACAGTACCATCAATTACTTGTCCTGGATGAATGGAATCTAGGATATTTTTTTTATGTTTACCTTTTTCTTCTTCAACAACAGCACGATGGGAAAGAATCAAACGATTCTTTTCTTTATCAAGTTCAACTATTTTAAAAGTCAGCTGTTTCCCTTTATAATCCGAAAAGTCTTCGACAAAATGGGCTTCAACTAATGATGCAGGGACAAAACCACGTACCCCAAGGTCTACTACTAATCCGCCTTTTACAACATCTTTTACTTCTGTCTCAATAATCTCACCGCTAGTAAATAGGCTCTCCAAGTTCACCCATGCTTGCTCTGCATCTACTTTTCTTTTAGATAGAATTAGGGCATCCTCTTCAACTTTTAATACTTCTAAGTCTATTTCATTCCCTACTTCCACAACATCTGATGCTTTCTCAACATGAAGGCTAGAAAGCTCACTAATTGGGATAATACCATCAAGTTTGCTATCTTGAATACTAACAACTACTTGTTTTTCTTCCACCTTAGTAACTTGTCCTTTGACTTTGTCACCAATTTCAAAGTTTTTGACTTCTATTTGATTCATATCTTCCGACATATGTATTCCTCCTTAATCCAATTACTTCAAAAATATATGATGTGATTCAAGGTCTCACATAAACCACATTGACTAACTAAAATGACAAACGAGCGAATATTCAAAAAAAAACTCTTTTTACTAACTTCTTATAAAAGGCTGATTTTGTCAAGCAGAAGCTACCGATGTACTTTAATAAGATTATCAATTTCAGACATAATTATTTCAGTAACTTGCTCGGCTGAAGCCTTGGACTTTTTCAATTCTTCCATCGGAATCGGCTTACCATAAACTACTTTCAACTTACTAAAACTTTTATATGGGCCAATTATTGCACAAGGGATAACGAAGGCATCAGATCTTAAAGCAAAAAATCCTGCACCTGCAAGTCCCTTCCCTATTTCTCCAGTTTTACTCCTTGTTCCTTCCGGAAATAGACCAAAAACATGCCCATCTTTTAAAACTTTCATCCCTGTCCGTAATGCTTCCCGATCACCCATTCCTCTTTTCACAGGAAACGCATTACATTTTCTAACAATACTACCTAATACTGGCACTTTAAAGATTTCTTCTTTAGCCATAAAATGAACGGGTCTAGGTGCATTAATTCCAACTACTAAAGGATCAAAGTTATGAATATGATTGGCACATAGCAATACTCCGCCCTCTTTTGGAAAATCTTCTGTACCTATCACTTCCATTCGATACAGCGGTTTAAAAACAGAGTATACAACTGATTTTGCAAATGAATAAAATGTTGCCATTTAGCCTATCCTTTCGCTCACTAAAGCCATAATATTTTCTACTACTTCTGTAATAGTTAATGAAGTTGTGTCCAATTCAATTGCATCGTCCGCTTTCTTAAGTGGTGCATATTCTCTCTCTGAATCATATTTATCGCGTTTTGCAATTTCCTCTTTTAATAGAGCTAAATCTGAAGGAAAACCCTTTTTAAGGTTTTCTGTGTGTCTTCTAATTGCTCTTTCCTCTACACTTGCTAGTAAGAATACCTTAACTTCTGCATTCGGAAGGACATGTGTCCCGATATCTCGTCCATCCATAACAACCCCGCCGCCTGTAGCAAAAGATTTTTGCATCTTTACCATTTCTTCTCGAACCGCTTGATGTTTTGCCACGATAGAAACAGAATTAGTTACCTCAGAGGAGCGAATCGTATCTGTCACATCTTGATCATCTAGAAAGACCAATTGTCCTTCGTCAGATGGCAGAAGTTCTAATTTCGAATTCAATAGTGTGTTTAGTAATGAATATTCATCTTCTAGGTCCAAATTATTTACAATTGCTTTATAAGTCAAAGCCCGATACATCGCACCAGTGTCGATATATATGTAAGATAGTTTTTCCGCCACAATTTTTGCAACTGTGCTTTTCCCTGCTGCTGCGGGACCATCAATGGCAATCGATATTTTATTTTCCATATTTCCTCCTAGTTCAATCATGTTCGTCTCCTGTGCTTTACTCATATATTTTAACATAAGTAATAATGTGCTTCTTCTTTTTCCTATCATAAAAGTGATTTTCTTTAAATTATTTTCTGTAATGGAGCAGAAAAAAAAAGCAGGGATTCCCGCTTTCTATTGGCTTTTCCTATTTCCCACTAAATGTTTGCAGAATTTCTGTAAACGTACTTTCATTTACGCCTTCGTATTTCGTCAATTGCTCTAATTGAGGGAAAACATCATACTGATGTAAAAATAATTGAGCAAAAAACAGAAAAATAAATTGGATAATTATCACTTTCATTAGAATTCTCTCGATACCTTTCATACTTGTCACCTCAAAATGTCCATATAACCATTATTATTGGAAAATAAAAGGTGATTTATTCTAAAAAAGGAAAAGCAGGTTGCTTTTCCTTAAATAACTTCATCATAAACTGCTTCAGCATTTTTTAGCTTATTAACCTCTTCCTCGATTCCATCTTTTGCATTAATAAATATCCGGTATGTGTCATCTCCTATATACCCTAAGAATTCATAACATAAAACTTCCTTATCCAAATTATTTATTATAATAGACTGTCTCTCTTCCATTACCTTAAAGTTTGGATTCACCTTACTTCGTGCTTGTTCACTTGTTAGCACAGGTTTATCAATCTTTCTTTCCTGAAAGGCAGATAAATACTCCTCAGCAGTAAAGCCATTAATATCTCCATTATCTAAAGCCACTTCCACTTTAATCGCTTCAGGGTATATTCTCACATTTTCTATATTAGTGACAAAATTGAATACCCCAACATTGTCATATTGCATGC
>JAQSXG010000416.1 GCA_029256785.1 Neobacillus sp. | reverse complement strand
TGATGAAAGCAGCTAATGTTTCTTTACTTGGTAAAGTAAACGTTGGCGGAGGTTTAATCACAGTTATGGTTCGTGGTGATGTTGGTGCCGTTAAAGCAGCTACAGAAGCTGGTGCAGACGCAGCACAGCGCGTGGGTGAATTCTTATCTGTTCATGTTATCCCAAGACCACACTCAGATATCGAAAAAATTCTTCCTACAGTAAAATAATGAAATTAGCGAAGGTCGTTGGGAATGTCGTTTCAACGATTAAAACACCAAGTCATCAAAATAAAAAGCTCATGGTTGTCATCCCCGTGGATGCATCAGGTAAAGAATACGGAGATACGATGATTGCGTTTGACCGTTTCGGGGCCGGGGTTGGCGACTATGTTCTAATACTCGAAGAAGGTGGGTCCGCAAGAGACATCCTAGGTGACCCAAAAGGCTCCTTTGATGCTGTGATTGCAGGGATCGTTGATCGATTATATTAAATCTGAGGTGAACATAGATGCAAATCGAAGCATTAGTAGAACAAATTACTAATCAAATTTTACAACAATTAACGAATAAAGAAGAACTAACAACAGTAAAGCCAGCAACGAACGGTACTGTTACCTATAAAGAAGGAACTGCTTCTAGTATTATTACTGGACCATCTGTTGCGAGAATGATCGACCATACTCTATTAAAGCCAGAAGCAAATCATGACCAAATTGTTAAACTATGTGAAGAAGCTAGAGAGCATAAGTTTGCAACGGTATGCGTTAATCCTTACTGGGTTTCAACTGCTGCCAAAGAACTTAAGGGTTCAGGTGTAGGTGTGACAACTGTTGTCGGCTTCCCATTGGGTGCAACGAGTACGTTTGTAAAAGCTGCTGAAACACGCGATGCGATTGCAAATGGCGCAACAGAAATCGATATGGTTATTAATGTTGGTGCGTTAAAGTCAGGGGACTTTGAAACGGTTAAGAAGGATATTGAAGGTGTAGTTCTAGCGGCAAAAGGCCATGCACCTGTTAAGGTTATTCTTGAGACAGGCTTACTAGAAATTGAAGAAAAGAAAAAAGCTTGTATTCTAGCAAAAATGGCTGGTGCTGATTTCGTTAAAACTTCAACTGGATTTGGACCAGGCTGTGCAACGGCGGAAGACATCAAGCTTATGCGTGAAGCGGTTGGTCCGGAAATGGGCGTAAAGGCTTCTGCATGTGTAAGAGATTTGGATACTGCTAGAAAGCTAATCCAAGCGGGTGCAACAAGAATTGGAGCAAGTTCAAGTATCGCGATTATCACTGGTGGTCAAGGAACGGGTTATTAATCGCAGTGTAAGTGTTGGGTTTTTCATATAGTAATTATGTGAAAAGCCCAACCTTTTTCTATAAAAAGTATAGTAAATTTTTTAATAATTTACTATACTAATATTATCACATTGTAATCGCTTACATAAATAAGGAGTGTTGAAGATGAATAATATCGGACACCAGCTCAAGAAAATTAGAACGAATCGAGAAATGGAGCTTGAAAAGCTTGCACAAGTTTCAGGGGTAAGCATCGATACTCTTTCATTAATTGAAGCAGGAGAGCTTGATGTGCAAATTTCAACCTTAGCAAAAATATCCGATGTATTGAATTGCTCCTTCTCCATTGGAGATGTTTCAATTTAAGACTACTTATGATAAAAGCATTCGTTCCGATTCGGACCGAATGCTTTTTTGTGCTATAGTATGAGCAGTTAATCTATTGAAGGAAGAGTACGAATGACAACTACATTAATGTATATCAAGGAATGGCAGCAGGCACTGCAAAACGAAATACAGCATTTAAAAAAATATGGAAGTAATAAATTCATTGTTAGAAACGGCCGGCTTCTGTCTGATGATGGGTTTTTTACCTATTTTTTTGATACGCCGATTTCAGTCAAAATTCCAGTAGGTAGCACGATCAGACTTGAATGGGGTGGGCTGAAACAGAGCGGGCGCGTGCTTTCCTCTGAAGGGAAAAGCGTCATCCTTTCATTTGACCAATCATTTGGTGATTTAATTCCGGAAGCCTATTTATTTCATGATCCATGGGAATTGTTAGAACAGCTAATTGAACGGTTTGATGATGTCAAAAAAAATAAACAAAAACGTTTGCGAGTAAAGAGATTAATGAATCCTTCGATGCCAGCCAAGCACCCAGAAGAAAAGGTAAAAAGCAATGTCCATGAGCTGGTGCTTCGCTCTAAGTACAACCCCGTAACCTTTGTTTGGGGTCCTCCCGGAACAGGTAAAACCTATACACTTGCACGGGTAGCGGCAAATAAGTATTTTCAAGAAAAGCGGGTGTTAATACTATCCCATAGCAATCAAGCCGTTGATGTTTTGGTGAGTGAAATCACTGATTTTATTAAAAAGAAGAACCGTTTCCGTGAAGGAGATATTCTTCGCTATGGTTTTAATACAGGTGAAGCGATTGCCAACCATGATGCACTAACTACTAGCCAGCTTCTCCAGAAACAAGAACCCCAGCTTGCAGAAGACAAAGAGAAATTAATCGAAGAAAGACGTGGTCTAAAGCAAGATTTAGCCCGTTCGTTTAGTAAAAGGGATTCCACTCAATTACTAGAGCTTGAAACGAAGATTGCCAGGGTGCTTGAAAAAATCAGGCAAAAAGAAATCGAATTTGTTGGTGATGCATTGGTGGTTGGCGCAACTCTGGCTAAAGCTGCTAGTGATTCTGCAATTTACACAAAGGAATACGATGTCGTGATCCTTGATGAGGCAAGCATGGCCTATGTCCCTCAGGCGGCATTTGCTGCAACACTTGGAAAAAGAGTCATCATTTGTGGCGACTTTAAACAATTACCTGCCATCGCATCTTCCCGGGATTCCTTAGTTTCTAAATGGCTGAAGGAAGATATATTCCATCGTGCGGGTGTGGTGGAATGGGTCGAACAGGGAAAACTACATCCTCATCTCTATTTACTTAAAGAGCAAAGGAGAATGCATCCTGATATTTCAGCATTCACCAATCATTTTATCTATCATTCTCTAGTTGGAGATCATGAAAGTGTTTTAAATAGTAGAAAAGATATTGTTGAACGTGCACCATTCCAAGGGAGGGCCGCGATTCTTTTGGATACAAGCTTTACAGGTGCTTTTTGTCTGAATGAACGAACCACTCACTCAAGATTGAATCTTGGACAGCTGTTATTGTCCTTTCAATGTATCCACGAAGCTTATTTAGATGGTGCTAGGTCGATTGGTTATGTGACACCTTATCGTGCACAAGCCAACTTGATGGAGCTATTGCTTCAGGAACTCTATGAAAAAGAATTAGCAACTGCTGATATCATCTCTGCAACCGTTCACAGGTTTCAGGGAAGTGAGCGTGATGTAATGGTGTTCGATACAGTAGATAGTGAGCCCCAGGAGCGCGCGGGTATGCTGCTTATTGGAAAAGACAGTGAACGGCTTATTAATGTAGCCATTACGAGGACAAAGGGGAAATTCATCAACATTAGTAATCAAACGTTTATCAGGAAGCATGTTTATAATCGTAAGACACTTCGGCAGCTTGTTGAACATCAGGAAAAGCATCAGCAAATTGTTAAGATGAAGGAAATTGGTAGTTGGGTTAAGAATCAGCTTCCACGCCTACAATGGATTTATGCCCGCAAACTAGAGATGGTTTTCCAGGATATCGAATTGGCCCGTTCGTCGGTGGTTCTTTCTTTACCAGAACATACCATCCTTACTGAGCCTTGGAAGAGTGTTCTTCACAATCGCAAGAAGGACGTAAATTTAACGATTATCTCTAGTGGGAATGCTTGGTCCGAGTTGCGACCAGATTATTTGTTGGAGGAAAGTTTTTCATCCCCATTCATTATTATTGACCAGCAACTTTTGTGGCTGGGGCTGCCATTAGAAGCTGCAAAAGGAATACACCCCCCATATATCGCAACCAGGCTAGATTCAGAGAAAGTAGCTGAATATGTGGCGAGTCAGTTTCTTGACAGTAATCAATAAGAAAAAACAGAGCACAGGTTGTGCTTTGTTTTTTATCAGGATTGGGTCAACCCCTTATTTAGGTCTTGCTGGATAGCAGGCGCTGATTGTTTGGAATTTTTCAGCTTTATTGTTAGAAACAATCCAACCATTAAAATGATCGAAGAAAAGAGGAAGGCGCTTTTAAATCCGCCATAATCCTCAATGAGCCAGCCAGCAATGGCTGGACCAACCAACTGACCTACGGCAAAATAAAAGGTGACATAACTAAATGCTAACGGCATATCAGCAGGTTTAACATGATCCATACTAGACGCTTGTGTTAACGTAAACAGTCCGGTTGTTGTACTGCTCAAAATCAAAATATGCAAGGAAAATCCAAGAAGAGTAGGTATGAAAACTGGGAGAATCATTGAGACCATCGTAAGGCTCATGGTTAAAATTAATGAAAGTCGCCGTCCAACTTTATCAGAAATCATTCCCCAGATTGGTCCACTAAAAATTGATAATATTCCGTTAATAGCCATTAATTGACCGGCTAATTTTGAACTTATTCCCGATTCAACCATATAACTCATGATAAATATCATTTGAATAATGTACGTTACCCCTATGATTCCATAAATCAAACCAACGTGGATGACCTTACGATTTTTATAGACTTCCATTGGAGATGTTTGTTTCGTACTTTGTTTTGTAGGAAGTT
>JAQSXG010000415.1 GCA_029256785.1 Neobacillus sp. | reverse complement strand
TTTAGTATTTGTAATGGCTTGGATAAAGATTTTGATATTGTTTCAAGTACAAAGCCATACGTAGAGGATATCATGCAGAGTGAGGAAGAGAATTCAGCCAAAGATACGGTAATTGATCAGGTAAAGGATACTTTCATGAAGTTTATACCAACCTCACGGAAAGTATTTACTTTAATTGACCAGCTAGAATCAGGTGAATTAAGGCTAGATCCTTCCAAGTCATATGAAAAGAGAATGAAAGAGCACCAAGCTAATCAAACAAGAAAAATTGTTTTATCTGTTCTTGGAGCGGGGATGTTGGTTTCAGGTACGCAACTACTAAACCAACCAAATCATTATGGTATCGTAATGATGGGATTCGGTGTGATAATCACTCTATTCCAAGCAAGAAAAGGCACAACTACAAGAAGAAAAAGATTTCATAAACGCAGACACAAGAGTCAAAAATAGGCGTTGATAGATGTTATAGTTAATCAACTGCCTAGTAAAAAGATCGTATAACCAAAAACAAGTAGGAGAGATACATTTGACACACTTACATTTAACCGCAATCGTACTAACAATCATTTTTTTCTTACTAACATTCTTCATGCAAAAAGCAGGGAAAAACACCAAAGTTATGCACATGATTCTTCGTGTGATGTACATTATTCTTATCGTAAGCGGAGGAATTCTATTCTTTAGTGTATTCAATATTACCTTCCTGTACATTTTAAAAGCGTTGTTTGGAATTCTAATGATTGCTTTCTTTGAAATGATCTTAGTAAGAAGCGGAGACGGAAGGACGACTACGATTCACTGGATATTAATCGCTGTAACCTGTATATTCGTCACCTACATTGGACTAATTTTACCAATGGGATTCTATATCGGCTAAACGAAAAGGGTAAGACATTAAATACGATGTCTTACCCTTTTCATTATAACGATAATTAATTACATGGACTTTCCTAAGAAAGCACTTAGCATCCAAACATGCTTTTCAAGTCCAGAATGAATGGCAAGCAACATATCTCCAGTTGTTTCATCATCCTTTTCACCCGCTAAGCTCATACCTTCTTTTAATTCCCCAATGATAATCGAGAAATCGTTAATAATGGTTTGAACCATTTCGTCGGCTGTTTCATTACCGTTAGCTTCTTGGATGGAGGACAGTTCAAGACATTCCTTCATGGTAGCAACCGGGTTTCCCCCGATTGAAAGCAACCGTTCAGCTAATTCATCAACATGTAATCCTGCTTCATTGTAAAATTCCTCGAACTTTACATGCAACGTAAAAAATTGTCCACCCTTCACATACCAATGATAGTTATGTAACTTCATATACAATACAGACCAATTTGAAATTTGCTTGTTTAACACACTGACTAACTGATTTTCCATTGATAATCCTCCTTCAAATGTCTTCTATTATATTATTACCAAAGTTTGAGGTGAAAACCTGTGGATAATTGAGGAAAATCTTGACAATCCGGTGAAGTATTACTTTGAAAGCGTCTACTCAGTAGATTTTATATTTCAGTACCGAAAAGAATGTAATAATCTCCCCTTTTATATCCACTTCAGGGATATATTAGGTAAAGTCTGTTAGTTGGATATATATTCCTTAAGGTAGATGAATGCGAATGTACTAGTGTTCATTCTAGTTAGTACAGTGTTACCTTTTTTTGGATAATGATTTAGTATGTTACAACTGATAGATTAATAGGTAGGCAAACAAGAATATACTTGGAGGTAATAAAATGAATAAACTTAAAAAGCTAGTCATTGCTACTGGATTAATTTTTTCAATGTCAGCATTCACACTTACTGCCCAAACAGAGGCAGCCTCTACACATAAAGTACAATCGGGCGAAACGTATTATAAAATTGCAACGAAGTTTGGCGTTCCTGTTCATAACTTAATGAAAACAAATAATGCAAAAAGCTCACTGCTTTATGTCGGACAAAATCTAGTAATCCCTGATGCTACTATTTCTGCAGCGGATAAAGATTTAATGGCACGTTTGGTTCGTGCAGAGGCAGTAGGTGAACCATATGCAGGTAAAGTCGCTGTGGCTACTGTGATCTTAAACAGAGTGGACAGTCCTGATTTTCCTAATTCAATTAGGTCCGTTATCAACCAAATATCTAATGGACATTATGCATTTACACCTGTTCAAAACGGACAAATCAATCAACCAGCAGATGCTGCATCAAGACAGGCTGTAAATGAAGCAATAGCATTCAGAGGGCAAGGTAGCGGGTCGTTATTTTTCTATAATCCGAAAACAGCTGTAAGTGATTGGATCTTCTCACGTGAAACAACGGTAACAATCGGAAAACACCGCTTTGCGAAGTAATATATAATTTCTTGAAGCTTAGCCTTATTGTGGCTAGCTTCTTTTTTTTTATTCAAATAAAGCCGTAATCCCAGTTTACGAGGATTACGGCTTTTGATATAGTTAATGTTTTTTCATTTCTTTTAATATGGTATCAACTTTTGCATGGTCTTCAGGAACGGTGTCAATATGGTTCCATAGGATGTCTCCTTTTTCATCATAGAGCCATGAACCACCCTGTATATAAATATCATGAGTTTTCATTGCCTCTTGAACCACCGATTTTTGGGCTTCATCCTCAGGTAAGAATCCTTTAGGGCCGTTCTTAATGAATGCCTTCCCTGCTTTAGCTAGGAGCTTCCACTTTTTCATCGTTTGATGCCCCATACTGTGGTAAAGTGCGCGCTTATGGTCCCCATATATCGGAAAAGGGAATGGACCAAAGGCCTCAATGAATTTTTCTAAGTAAGAACCGGTAGATGGAGTGATAATTAGGATTTGAAATCCTGTTTCATTTAATTCTTCGTATCTCTCACGCAACTGCGTAAGCAATTCCCTGCAAACTGGTCAGCCAGGATGTCTGACGAATACGACTAGGCTTTTCTTATCTTGGATAATTTCATTAAACAACTGATCTTCTTGAAATGGTCTTTGTAGGACGTAATCCATTTGCTACACCTCATTCGTTATTGCACAATTAAATTGTGTGCAACTAAATTTACTGTGAATTAATATTTATGTCAATGACTTTTGTTACTTAACATGCGAGTTTTTGCTTTATCTTAGGTTATTTACTGTGGTACGATAAAGTACAAAAGTAGGATTAAAAGAGGGTGGAGTAATTGATTAAAACAATATTGTTTGACGTTGATGGAGTCCTTTTGAGTGAGGAGCATTATTTTGATGCCTCAGCACTTACCGTATGGGAGCTTTTAATTAGTAATAATTACCTAGCATTATCACCGAATGAATATAAAATAGATTACTCTAAGGATGAAATTTCAGGTATAAGAGAGCTTGTTTTTGAAAATGATCAAGTCTTAAAGTTTCTAAAGTCACGTGGACTCAATGCTAACTGGGACATGATTTACCTGACATTTAGTTATCAGCTAATCCACCTGCTTGCACAAATCAAGGATAAGGAATATGAAAGTATTAACAAATGGTGCCTATCACCAATCGATCGTAATGTTCTACTTGAAATGGGCAAGGTGTTAGGAAAGTATGAAGTGACAGTGGATTATCGTTTGTTTTTAAAGGACTTTCAGCGTTCTACTGGCATGAAAGGGGATCTTTTTAACTTTCTGAATGTATTGGCAAAAGAGAAATTGGGGATTGATACAGCAATCTTCAGTGAAAAAGGTGCGCTATGGTCTGTATGTGAACACGTTTCGCAGGAATGGTATGTAGGTGATGAAAATGTAGTCAACTCTACAGGGAGACCGTCAGTCCAACTTGGTAAGTTAGGATATTTAGCAAATGAAACAACACTTGCTTCAAGGATGGAAATTGATGAACTATTTGCATCTTTGGTTGAAACAGGCTTTACAATTGGAATTGGGACAGGAAGACCTCGACTTGAAACCGTTCTGCCTTTTGGACATTTAGACTGGCTCAAGCATTTTGATAATAATCGCATTATCACAGCGGATGAGGTGTTTCTAGCGGAAAATGAGCATCCAGAAAAGAAATCATTATCGAAACCCCATCCGTTCACATATATCATGGCTGTTCTAGGTAAGCAAACTCCAGTAACGGAATGTTTAAATGTAAATTTACCGATTAAAAATGGGGAGGAGATTCTAGTGGTTGGAGACTCCTTAGCAGACTTGCTAGCAGCAAGACAAATGGGGTGCAAATTTGCTGCTGTATTAACAGGTTTATCAGGAAAAGATGCGAGAAGTGAGTTTGAAGAACAACAAGCTGATTATATTCTTGATTCTGTTCTAGATATTAAAGGAATTCTTGAATTCAGGTGTAACCTTTAAGACGGAGACCTCATGAAACCAACTTCAAACGTAAAATAGGAAAAGTGGTCCACATGAAGGGTTCATGAAGCCCATTTCAATTGAAAAATTGAAAAAGTTGTCCACATGAAGGGTTCATGAAGCCCATTTCAATTGAAAAATTGGAAAAGTGGTCCACATGAAGGGTTCATGAAGCCCATTTCAATAGAGGAATCGTAAAAGAGGTCCTCATGAACGGTCCCTAGACTCGTTACAGTAAAATTAAACTAAAAATATATGAAGATGAGGGATTGCAATTTATATGCAAACCCTCATTTTCTATCATTATTTCACTTTCTCAAGTTCCAGCCTACCAGGGTAAAAGGAGTCGACAATAGAAAGCTCTAATAACTGTG
>JAQSXG010000414.1 GCA_029256785.1 Neobacillus sp. | reverse complement strand
CCATAATATTTCCTCTACTTCCGAAAAATCGATATGCAGCTTGGTTAATTCATAATACTTCTTCTCAATCTGCCGATAAAAATCTTCTGGCAGCAGGCTTTCGCCATCTTGATTTCGTTTCATTACATTCACGTGATTCTTGACGAAGGGGATAAACAACATATCCTGTATATAATTTCTGATCTCTAAAATATTGATATCTTCTAAAATAAAATCATGCTGAATGCTGTTGGTTTCTAATATATCCTCATACCCGATGCTGATAATATCTTGATCCTTTCCTATATTTTTCATAAAGGCTCTAGCGCAAACCACTTGGATTGTACTTTTTAATTGACCGATGTTACCGCTAAATCGCTTTAATGTTAAAATTTCGATTACTTTCGACTGCACAAAGATTTTCACATTAATCCGATTGCATTCCTGTTGGAAAAACTCATAGATAATCTCAACTTTTTCAATGAAGACGCGTTCATGCAGAGACGGAATGGTAATGATCATGGGTATACGTCTTCTGAAGCTTAGCAGTAAGCTTGATTCCAAATTTTCTGTAGTAGCACCAATAAACATGATTTTTACTTTTCTTTCATCTCTAGTTTCACCTAATCTTCTGAATTGCCCCCGGTCTAATATTGAGAAAAGAATTTCTTGACCTTTCGGCGGCAGCCTATGTATTTCATCTAAAAATAAAATACCGTTATTGGCATGCTCCACCAGCCCCTCCGTATCATTATCAGCACCAGTAAAAGCACCCTTTTTGTAGCCATATAATAGCGACAATAAAAGCTGGGGATTATCACTGTAATCGGCACAGTTAAAAACGATAAAAGGTACATTATCGGCTATGATTTGCTGCTGCTTTGCAAAATGATACATACATTCGGCAAATTGTGTTTTACCAACGCCGCTTTCCCCGATAATCAGCGTAGATAGTCCAAAGGGAGGATATAATATTGCCGATTTTGATTGTGTAATACTTTGTTCCAAGCTGCCATCATGACCCACCAAATTTGAAAAAGGATCTTGCAATACGTGGATCTCCTCTTGTACTTGTAACTCACCGCTATTTACTTCACTAAAGAATTCTTCTACTACATGTCTGGATATATCAAAACCGGACTCCATTAGCCTCTTCGTAAGTTCAGCAATGTTTAACTTTCCATTTTCCGCTATGATTCTTTCCATCGCTTTTTTCAAATGAGGTCGACGCCGTTCTCTTGAATTGCCGATCCCTAACTCTTTGCGTAAAATAGTAATTTGTTCCCTTGTGGTAGATAGCATTTTCCCTAATTTTGCATCTGTAAATGGTTCCTTTCCATTTTCTGTTTTTATAATACTTAGCATCTTTTCCTTTACATCCATTACAAAACCCCTCTTCTGCTTATATAATACGCAAGTCCCGTGCCATACAAAAAATAATTTTTCACATCCCCGCAATCAGTATTTTCCCTGGACTGAAATAATTTTTCACCTTTTTCTGAAAATTTCGTACATAGTATCATAGTAAAATCAGTAAATGTATACGAAAAGGCTGTACATTCTTTTTTCATTGCGAACAGAGAGATAAAGAAAAACGATTGAAACACGAAGATACAAGACGCTTACGCGTACACGAAGGACACAAAGGAGGATTTTAAATTTTCCTCTATGCATCTCTGTGTCCTCTGCGTTTACCGTTCACTAAAAAACTTATACTTTCTAGTTTATTAATGAAATTTATATAAATTTCCATATAATGGTTAATCAACTATCCCAAACACATTATATAACGATTCCCATGAGTCAAAAAGATTGTATGATCGAAATAAAAAAACACTTCTCCGCGTTCTCTGTGGATCTCTGTGCCCTCTGTAAAGATGCTGTACTGATGATACATCGAATTAAACGCAACAATAAAGGGACTGCCTCGACGCGATTTTTTTAAAAATCGCGGCGAAGCAGTCCCTTGTTTCTTATTGCAGTTTATGAAGAGAATTTTTTTATTGACAAGATTTGAGATAAATTATACATTTCGTGATCAAATACTTTTGTTTTGCTAAGTGCCTTCATCATATCAATATCAATCAAACGATTGTCTTTTATGCCAATTGCACGATTGGATTTTCCTTCGATTAATAGATTAACAGCCTTAGCGCCCATTTTACTTGCTAAAATTCGGTCAAAAGCCGTTGGAACCCCGCCCCGCTGTAAATATCCGAGTACCGTAACCCGTGATTCAATACCCGTAATGGCAAATATCTCTTTTTGCAGCTCTACAGCGGATTCCCTGCCTTCAGCCAAAATAATAATATTGTGAGCTTTCCCCCGTTTTTTTCCCTGCAACATTTTCTCACAGATTTTAGTTGCTTCATATTTTTCTTCTGGAACTAAGATGCTTTCTGCTCCTCCAGCAAGACCTGCATAAAGAGCGATATCCCCGCAGCACCTTCCCATGACTTCAATAATCGTTACTTTCTCATGAGACATGGATGAATCTCTTATTTTACTGATGGAATCAAGTACTGTATTGACTGCCGTATCAAAACCAATTGTATAATCGGTGTATGCTAAATCATTATCAATCGTACCTGGAATTCCCACAACTTTTATACCAGTCTGGCTAATTTTATTGGCTCCCTGAAAAGAGCCATCTCCACCAATTACAATTAATCCATCAATTTCATTTTTTTCTAATATACCAATAGCTTCGTTGATACCAGCTTCCGTTCTCATTTTCTCGCATCTTGAGGTTTTAAGAACGGTTCCGCCCCTGTGAATAATATCTCCCACAGATGCGATATGCATTTCTTTTATCTCACCATTTAAGAGACCCGTATAACCTCTTTGGATTCCAACGACCTTGAGATCGTTATATATGGCGGTTCTCACAATGGCTCGAATAGCGGCATTCATGCCTGGGGCATCCCCTCCACTGGTTAATACTCCTATTTTCTTCACGAATCAGATCTCCTTTTCCATCTATGCTGAAATCGATATTGAAGCTTTATAATGTAAGAATTTATGAACCACAAAGGCGCAATGCCGCTGATGCGGCCCTTTGCGTCTTTGTGGTTCAATTCATTTTATGACTTGAAAGAATGCGCAGTGTTTTTCTATTTACTTTCTGCTATTCACTGTCTTTTGTGCTGTATCATAAATATTTTCAGCGGTTAATCCATATTTGGTTAATAACTCTTCTGGTTTTCCTGATTCACCAAAGGTATCATTCATACCGATTTTCACGACTTGTACCGGATAATGCGTCGATAATACATCACAAACCGCGCTGCCCAGGCCGCCAATAACAGAATGCTCTTCTACGGTTAGAATTCTCTTTGTTTCTTTTGCTGCTTGAATAATCAGTTCCTCATCAATGGGTTTAATCGTTGAAATATTAATTACCCTAGCAGAAATCCCCTCTTGTTTTAAAAGTTCTGCTGCTTTTAAACATTTACTAATCATTAGCCCCATACCAATAATGGTAATATCCTTACCATCCTTTAAGACATTTCCTTTACCGAAGGTAAACGTGTGATTTTCATCAAAGATCGGCGGCACTCCCAAGCGCCCTAAACGCAGATAGACTGGACCATCAATATGAGCTGCTGCTCTAACTGCCTGCCTTGTTTCCACATCATCTGCAGGTACTATGATCTTCATATTGGGTAAGGATCTCATAATGGCAATATCCTCAATGGACTGATGAGAACCCCCATCTTCTCCCACTGTAATTCCTGCATGGGTTGCAGCAATTTTCACATTCAGCTTTGGGTAACAAATAGAATTTCTAATGATTTCAAAAGCTCTGCCTGTAGCAAAAACAGCAAAGGTACTGGCAAAAGGAATTTTTCCTGTAGTGGCGAGTCCTGCTGCCATTCCCATCAAATTCTGCTCGGCGATGCCTGCATTAATAAAGCGTTTTGGAAAGTGCTTTGCAAATCCTGCTGTCTTAGTGGATTTGGATAAATCCGCATCCAAGACTACAATATCTTTATTTTCTTTTCCCAATTCAATTAAAATATTTCCATAGGATTCTCTTGTAGCAATCATATTGTTTCCCCCTAGGTATTATTATCGACTATCGAATATTTCGTTCCAGTTCTTCAATGGCTTTAACTCGTTCTGCCTCTGACGGGGCCACCCCATGCCAGCCTACTTGATTCTCCATGAAGGAAACACCTTTTCCCTTACTGGTTTTCGCAATAATTGCCGTTGGCTTCCCTTTGACTTCTTTTGCCTGTTTAAATGATTTTTCAATATCTGTAAAGCAATGACCATCAATCTCTATCACATTCCAGCCAAAGCTTTCCCATTTTTCTTTTAATGGATTGACTTTCATAACCTCATCATTCGTCCCATCGATTTGTAAGCCATTATGATCAATGATCGCCACTAGATTATCCAATTTATAATGGGAAGCCGCCATGGCAGCTTCCCAAACGATTCCTTCTTGAAGCTCTCCATCACCTAACAAGGTATAAATCCGATATGATTTCTCATCGATTTTACCACCTAATGCCACACCCACTGATGCGGAAAAACCTTGACCCAAGGATCCTGTTGACATTTCTACGCCAGGAACTTTCAGCATATCAGGATGCCCCTGCAGAAAACTTCCCAGCTTTCTCAAGTTGGTCAATTCACTAGTATTAAAAAAGCCTTTCATAGCAAGAGTTCCATATAGTACTGGAGCTGCATGCCCTTTACTCA
>JAQSXG010000413.1 GCA_029256785.1 Neobacillus sp. | reverse complement strand
TGCGTGAACTACTTGGGTGTGAGAATTTGAAGCTAACATTAAGCGGAACGGGGCAGGAGTGGTTTGATGAATGGAAGGTTCAGGTAATGAACAGGCGAGATGCAACCTCAATGGAGTTTATGCAAAAAAATTATCCAAAAACCGCTATACTGTTGCAAATGTTAGAACATCAGAAAACTTAAATAGTCTAATAATAAATCAGCACAGGGTCGTCTTATAGACAACCCTGTGCTGTTTCTTTCCTACCGATATCTTTCAGTGTCTTACTCTTTTGCACTTGACTATTTCAGCTTCTCCATATGCTTTTTTTGCGTATTGCTCAAACATTCAAATCTCTACTCTTATAGGATACATAAGTCACAAAGCCCAATCCCACAATGATAATCAATGACAGGATCAGAAACACCGTTTCAAATCCTTCTCCATTTAACAGCCTTTCAGCTTTGAAATACTCAAAAGGAGTAATGTACTTTAAATACTCAAGGTTGCTGTTCATATTGATGACAGACGAAATGAGGAAAGTAATCAGCAGAATTGCCGTAGCGACCGAGGGGGCAGATCTTGGCTTTTTGCTTGCCGCTGCTGTCGCTGTCCCGATTAGCAAGAACATGAGCTGCAAAATAAACATCCCAACCATCAAAATGCATATTTCACTGGTGAAACCTGTTCCATTGGCGTATTTCCCCATAAGAAAAACGGAAAAAAAGAGCGTAACAAGATTGACTACGACAATATTAATAAGGCAGGCTAGAAGCTTTGCCGAAATCAATTTACTTCTTGAGATTGGCTTAACCAGCAAAAACTCCGTTGTTTTGTCCCGTTCTTCTTTTGAAATTATATTGGCGCCAAGCAAGGCAGCGTGGATGGTAGCCAATAAAAGAAGATACCAATATAACATACCGTAAAATCCGCTGACTTTTGTGAGATCAAAATTACCCATGCCTAAAACAGCTTTGATGGAACTTGGGATCTGTGCAAGCAATTCATTCATCGACTGGCCTGTTTGGGCATATGCGTTAAATTTACCGATTGAGGAGATAATCATCAAAAATATTGCAATGCTCCATATGATCATTGATTTTCTATGCACTTTTAATTCTCTTAAAAAAACAGTCATCGATATCCCTCCTTAAACGGCATGGATGTCTTTCTTAAGATAAACCAGATAGCTACTTGTAATTGCAACAATGAGAAAGGCGATGCCTATTACGACAAAAGAAGTCTCATATGCAGCATGTTTCATAATATAGGCGGCATCAAAATACCGAAAGGGAGAAAAATACCTGACTTTCTCTTCGCCAAGAAACGACCCAAGAGAACCTAAAATGTAGAAACCGAAAACAGTACTCAAAGATACTGATATGACCGACTTTATTTTTCCTGCAATGACTGAAATCAAAGTACCCAGAGCCATGAAGATTAGTTGAACAAAGAACATCGTAAGAGAAATCATGAAGAAGATTTTGAGATGAAATGCCTCAACGACTGCAACGGCTGTTAAAATCGTCAAGCCCAAATATATAATATTGGTAATGAGCAGAACAAAAAATGCTGCCATCAGTTTGGACGTCATGATGTTCATACGGCTTACAGGTTTTGTCATTAAAAAGTCTACAGTTTTGTCTCGTATTTCTTTTGTGACCATGGCCGTTCCAAGATTCATTGCTTGGATTGCCCCACATAAGATAACAAATGAGAAAACAAAAGAATAAAATCCTTCTAAGGTAGAAATGCTGTCAACTAAGATATTGAAACCTTTCTTTATCATAGCCGGCATGTTATCTAAAAAAAACTTAAAACTTTCAATATCATGTTCAAGGCCCTTAAAAAGAAAAATATACACCACTGCCAGAAATGTCATGGAGCATGCCCAAAGGATAATCGATCTACGGTAACTCTTAAGTTCATGCAGAAATATATTCATGATCATTCCTCCTTTTCATAATAGTGCATAAAGATTTCCTCAAGACTGGGCTCTTCGATCCAGATATTGAGTATTTCTACATCTGAGAGCTTTTTCAGGATAACGTTGATATTTCCCTTGAATAAAAAGCTCGCTTTCTTCCCTGCTACTTCAAGATTGCTTACCCCGCCAAGGACGAAGTAGTCTTTCCCTATTTCCTCTCTCGTTTCAATTCTAATTTTTTTATAATTGTCTTCTGTTAGATCACTCATCTTTTCTAGCTTGATGATTTTACCTTCTTTGATAATTGCAACACGGCTGCATAACCTCTGAACCTCACTTAGCACATGCGAAGATAAAAAAATTGTTGCACCTTTCTTGTTTTCTTCCAGCAGCAAGTCAAAAAACTTCTGCTGCATCAAGGGATCAAGTCCGCTGGTGGGCTCATCCAGAATGAGCAGCTTAGGCTCGTGCAACAAGCTCTGAACGATTCCGACCTTTTTTTTGTTTCCGAACGATAAATCCTCAATTCTCTTTTTCAAATCCAGATCCATGATTAGGGCAAGTTCTTCGATTCTTTTGCTACAATCTTTTTTATAAAAACTAGCCGAATATTTTAAAAGGTCAATTACTTTCATCTTATCGTAATAAAACACTTCGGAGGGTAGATAGCCTACTTCTTTCGCAATCTCAGGTGCAAACCGAATGCAATCTTTGCCGAAAATGGTTGCACTTCCGCTCGTAGGATAAATCAGAGACAGCAAAGTCCTGATTGCCGTTGACTTACCGGCACCATTAGGCCCAATAAATCCAAAGATCTCACCTTGCTCAACATCAAAGCTGACATCTATGATTCCTCTAGACTTACCATAATATTTGGTAAGTCTTTTAATTTCTATTACATTCATGGCTTCCATCCCCTTCTGTTTTCTAGCTTTTCCGAAAAAGAATCCATTATTTTATTATCTTGTAATAAGTAAGTTATTTCATGCCAGTAGTCTCCACCAAAGAGTTTCTCCCTGACGATACATTTCAAATCCACAGCGTTTTAAAATTCTTTGCGAAGCAAATCCATTTGAATCGGTTTCGGCAATTACAGAAGTCACTCCAGCTTGATTGAATGCCCAATCACACATTATCTTTACAGCTTCAGTCATAAACCCGTTGTGTTCAAACTCTCTGCCTAAACCGTACCCAATTTTCACTTCACCATTATTATTCGGAATATCTTTAAAATCCGCTGAACCCACTATAACACGATCGTTTTTTCTGATTAAGAGCCAAAAGCTATGCCACAAATAATTTTCGGAATCCATTTCCGTAATTTTCAGTTGCCCTCTCACTATATCAAGAAAGAAGCCCACCAACGGTTCCGCCATATAAGTAGATGAAAGCTCTTCCTCTAGTGATGTAATATCCTCTACTAATAATTTTAACTGCCAAGGCAATAAAGGAACAAGCTCTAAACGTTCGGTTTCGATTTTCATTTTGTTTCCTCTTTCAAACTGTTAATTGTTTTCCTCTTAAATCACACAACATTTTCATGATGCTTTGATAAAAGATGATTTTTAGTATGCTTATAATCTGTCTGTATTTTCACTCATAATATCATATACCGCCCACTATTTGTATGGCTCAACTATTCCAACTGTCATCTAAAATCATAAAAAGCGGGCTGAAAATGTATTTTCAGCCCGCTTTAGTTTTTCCTCTATGTTCCTTTGTACGACGATATTTAAGAGCACCATCAATTATGCTGCGTGATGAGTTCCGTTGATGGTTCCTGGTGCTTTTCTTTACTTGAAGTATCTCCCTTATGAACTGTAGTGCGAAGCGGTAATTCCTTCAGGAAAAATGTCAGAACAAAGGCCAGCGTAAGGACAATCGTTCCGGTCAGGAATACATTGGATAACGAACCGGCCAAGGCTTGCTTCAATAATTCAGAAAGATGAGCAAAGACCGGCTGAGCCGATGCAGGAAGACTGTCTTGCACTGCACTGAGTTTGGAGTGGTCAAGCAACAGTTGAGGGTTCAATAATTGGGTCAATCTACTGAACATCCCCTGATCCAATCCAGAAGAAGCGAGGTCACCGCTGCTGGAAATCAGGCTATCCAATTTAATCGCTAAGTTAGCAGAAAGAACGGTGCCCATGACTGCGACACCGATCGTTCCGCCGAGATTACGGAATAATTGAACCGAAGCCGTAGCCACACCCAGATCTTTTGAGTCGACAGCATTTTGCACGGCCATCATGAACACTGGCATACCAAGACCGAGACCAGAACCGAATATAATCATGCTAAGTACTGCAACAGGGACTGTCTTCATAAAAATCATCAGGGACATGCCAATTACCATAACTGTCATTCCGATGAGGGCTAAATTCTTGTATTTTCCTATCTTTGTCATATACCGCCCGGCATAGGCGCTCATTGTAAACATACCGATCGACATAGGCATGGTAATATAGCCGGCATAGGTTGGGGAAATTCCCATTACGCCCTGGACATAAAAGGGCATATAGGTGAGGGCCCCCATCATACCCACGTTCATTAGAAAACTAATGATATTGGAAATCGAAACCACACTGCTCTTAAAGAGTCCCAAGGGTAAAACTGGAGTTTGGACTTTTCTTTCAACCAAGAGAAAGAGAACAAAAGCCGCAATGGTAATCAAAAATAATCCAATGATAACAACTGAACTCCAAGCATATTTTGTACCTGCCCATGAGAAAGCAAGAAGCATCGGAACGATGGTTAGCGTTAATAAGAAGGAACCGACATAATCAA
>JAQSXG010000412.1 GCA_029256785.1 Neobacillus sp. | reverse complement strand
CTGGCCACCACCATAATTCCGCCGAAGATCCGGATGATTATAATCCACACCCGTATCGATGACACCAACAGTAACGCCTTCCCCTGTCAGCCGGTGATTGTCTTTATCAAAAAAACTCCGGACCAGGTCGCCGCCAATCATCCTGACACCTTCCTCTGTTTGCACCTCATATTTCGTTACCGGCGATACATTGATGACTTGCTTATGATTTCGTGCAAGTTGGCTAATAGACTCAGGATTTCCTTCAACAGAAAAGCCATCAATCGCCTCTTGAAAAACTCGCCGCAACTTAATGTCGCTGTATGGTTTAAGAAGCTGAGTAATTTCTTTTTCCGTTTTTGGTGCATCAAGTACGACAATGGCAATCCGTTCCTTTGGAATGGGCGGGGGGGTAAGTGTCCGTGCTGAAGCTATGTTTTGGATAGATAGGAATAAGGTGAGAAATAAAAAAAGCTTTTTCATCAGTAAATTTCCCCTTTTTTACTATCGTTTTCATTGGGTGGGGAAAGTATGCAGAGGTTATATATGGTTCCACGTTTAGAACCACTACTAGGAAGGTTTAAAGCGAGTAATAAATGCTTGGCTTTACTCGTGGATTCTATCTGTAAAAATTGAGAAAATTGGTTTCTCGTTATCGTCTGATTAATGAGCAGAAAATAATCATTTACTGTCTGAAGATGTGCTACTTTTGAAGTTGATTTACATTGTGGACAATGCCAGTTTGCTGAGAAATACTCCATCTGGAAACATTTACACCTTGGACATTGTACACTGTTTATCAATTCTGATTGTGAAATTTGGTATTTTTGGAGGATATCCGTAACGGCAATTTTATGCTCTTTTAGAAGGGTATCAGATAAATGGAGCAACTTTTTTTGACTGAAGCGGGGCTTTTGATATTTCTTTTCTAATTCATCTATTTTATCTAGTAAAGATTCCGCATAAATTATCTGCTGGAATATCTGATAATTATCAGGGGTCGTTTCAATAATTGTTGAAGTTTTGCTAATCATCACCAACGACTCAAGGGGCAACCCTTTTAATCTCCTTTTATCTAGCCAATTCATGGTTTGAATATGCTGCCTTTTTACCTGCTGAATAGGATTATCCATTCCTTCTTCCTTATTATCAATTTGTCTTACCACCAAATTCGAGCCTTTTTTAAAAATTAACTTACCCGAGATATTTTTCACTTCAATAATTAATGCATAATATGTTGAGATCAACAACAAATCCATTTGAAAATGACTTTTGTCCTTGAGCCGCAGGCCATGAAAGATTAAATACTTCTCTTCTGGTAAAAACGATAGATAATAATCAGCATCTTTTTCTCCGTAATAACCTTTTAACCAAGCTCTTAGATCTTTTTCAATAGTAGGACGCTGTGGATGATTTCTTGGCAGCCTTCGTAATAATGCCATACACTGTAATGCCTGAATGGGGAGCTTAACCTCTAACTTTATCATTCAATCACCTCTTCATTAGATATAAGTGGTAAGTTCGCTGATGTTTGGCTAATTCCTGCAAAAATAATATGGAGAAATGATGAATTTAGGTGCACCTTTTGAATTTTCGAGAGGTTAGTTCAAGAAATAGGGGTATTCTCCTGCAAAAGCTTAGGGGAAATACTTGGACTTTAGAGGTTTTAGCCATTTATTGTGGGTCTTTGGCCATTTTCTAGATAGTTTTGGCCACTTTCCAACCTGTTTTGGCCATATTTCACACAGTTTTGGCCATTTAGACAATTTTTACCAACATAAATACCTACTATGGTATACACTGCGCCATCCCATAAAAAAAGCTAAGCAGACTTAGTCCGCTTAGCCAGATAAAGATTATTATTTCGTTCCAAAAAGTCGATCACCGGCGTCGCCTAGACCAGGAACGATGTAGCCATGGTCATTTAACTTTTCATCTAAGGCAGCGATGTAAATATCAACGTCTGGGTGTGCTTCCTTAACAGCTTCCACACCTTCTGGGGCAGCGATTAAACACATAAATTTGATATTTTTCGCGCCGCGCTTTTTCAAGCTTTCGATTGCCACATTTGCGGATCCACCCGTTGCTAGCATTGGATCGACGACGATGAATTCACGTTCTTCCACATCACTAGGAAGCTTGATGTAGTATTCCACTGGCATTAATGTCTCTGGGTCACGATATAAGCCGATATGGCCGACCTTTGCAGCTGGGATTAACTTTAATACCCCATCAACCATTCCGATTCCGGCACGCAAAATCGGAACAATCCCGATTTTTTTCCCAGAGAGAACCTTTGATTTAGTCGAGCAGACTGGTGTTTCAATTTCTATTTCTTCAAGTGACATATCCCTTGTGATTTCAAAAGCCATTAGTGTTGCGACTTCGTCTACCAATTCACGAAACTCTTTTGTACCTGTGTTCTTATCACGTATGTATGTTAGCTTGTGCTGGATGAGTGGATGGTCGAAGACGTATACCTTTGCCACAATGATCGCCCCTTTTTAAAAATTATTTTCAAACACTTCGTCTAATTTTACAGAAAAAAATGCCTTAGAGCAACTTATCACCTAAAAAAAAACGAGCTTACCTTCTTTCGGCAAGCTCATTTCACAAATCTGTAATTAAGCAACTCTCGTTTCTAAGGAAGGTGTTTTTTGATCCTGATAAACCGTCAATACTGCACCTGCCATAATGAACACTGCAAAGATGATATTCCTAAGCGAGAAATCGCCGCCAAGGAAAAGGATATCTAAGAAAATTGCCCATGCTACATAAGAAATATTCAGTGCCATTGCACGAACAGGGCCGATAAGTTTAATTGCTTGATAATAGAAAACATATGATAGCGTTCCGAATAAGGCAATTAGACCAATAAACCAGAATGTTCCTGTAGAAGCAACCTTAGCAGTTAAACCGTGACCAACAAAGATAGGAATGATTAATACCGCAAAAATGATTGCTGAAGTAAATTGTCTAATAAAAAGTGCTTGCATTGGCGATACCACGTCGTCCTTCATACCATATGCCGAGATAACAGACTCCATACCCCATCCAAAAATACAGAAGATGATGAACAGTAAACCGATGGAAACTGTTGTTCCAGAAATTAAGTTTCCTGAATAACTTAGTGCAATTGTAAAACCAATACTCATTAACAAACCAACCCAGTTTTTCAAAGAAAGCCTGTCCCTTAAAATAAAGAAAGCGAAGAATGCACCAACAGCTGGGAATATCGATGAGATGGTAGCCGTAAAGGACGCCCCGATACTTTGAACAGATAATACATAAAATGTCATCCCTACCGGTCCACCAAGAGTGGCTGCCAACACAACCCACCAACCCGCTTTGGTTTTCAGCTTACTAACAGATGTTTTTAATTCTCCACGTACTCCCATTAAAATTAACATCCAAAATGCTGAGAACGCATCATGCAGAAAAGTACTTAAAAGTGGTGCAGCTAAAAGAATTTCCTCAAATTGCAAGAAAGTGGTTGATGCTAATGCATAACCGATTAATATTGTGTCAACTGCCCATGTTAATCCGGCGCCTAGCCCAATAGCGACACCTTTTTTATTAAATTTTTCCAAACTGCTCTTCCCCCTTGTATTGTTTCAAGAATCCCTTTGCTCGGTTAAAACGAGTGATTCCGTACGAACCAAAATCTTCTCCGCCAGCTTCCTTCATTAACGCCCACAGCGTCCAAAGGAAATCAACAAAAATCTTATTTATAAGCAACTGCTCTTCTCTTTCCCTTGTTACTTTTCCCTCAAAGTACTCGAGAATAAACAATTTTTCCTCTGATGGTGATAATTCAGCTTCAATAATATAAGCCGCAATATCCCAGAGCGGATCGTTCATCCCGGAATATTCCCAGTCAATCAAGTACATCTTATCGTTTCCACTTTTAACAAAGTTTTCAGCAAGTGGGTCAACATGGCAAGGAACGAGCGGAATATTTAATGACTTGTAATATTCCTGTAACTCCATTACTTGTTTCCGGACTTCCTCATGGCCGTCAAAAAGCTTACCATTTAATTCAGCAATAACTGCTTCGTATTCACCAATTTTCTCGAACACACTGAATACTGAACGAAATGACTCACCTGACGTATGCAGCTTATTAAAAATAGCAGCCACTTGAATCAGATTATCCTCCCGCTTACCCGTTTGCGGATTTAACGTTTCGGCCTCAGGGATAAATCGGACAATCTTTAAACCAGTGTGTTCATTAAAATAAATTACCTCCGGTTGAATACCGAGCTTATTTGCGACTTCCGTGTTCAGTTTCTCATCTAGACGATTAATATATTGCTCCGTCCCTTTTCCAGGAATACGGGCCGCGAACTCTTCCTCGCCAATCGTCACCTTATAATTTCGATTTGTCAGACCGCCTAGCGCTTCCACCGACCCAACCTTATCCACGTCAATTTTCAACGCATCTGCAATCACTTGCTTTAACTCACGTTCCTTAAACTCAGCTTCTTTTGCCATCAATAATGGATAGAACTTATCAAGCACTTTAAAATGCTGCTCACGGTCATCCACCTCTGCCCAAATTAAATCAGCGATTTTCAAAATCCCAATATCAACTTTCCGTGAAACATCTAACAGTAAATACTCATAATTCACATATGGATTTCTATTGTCCTCATATAAACGAAGCATTTCCTGATAAACCTTATACGAAAACTTGGTTATCCCCGTCATCTCA
>JAQSXG010000411.1 GCA_029256785.1 Neobacillus sp. | reverse complement strand
TAATTCTTTTTCATCTACATTGAGTTTCGTGCCATTATTCGTTTTAATAACTGATAGGCTGTTGAGTTTATCTGTCTCAACTCTCTTTACTTCAATCACAGGCTTGTCCTCCTTTCTACCGCCTAGGCGGTTTAATTCTTTTCGTTCCTGCCAAGACCCCATTTTTTAGTCTTGAAATTGTAAGCAACATCCCCTTTAATCCATAACTTGATCAAAAGGTATCTCGTCCAGATTTTAAGTCCAAAATCCTTAAACATTGGTTAACTCGCTTCCTTCCTACATCACCATCTGAGCGTTTAGATCGTTGATCTCTTCCTCTAGTGTAAATGGCAATTCATAAGCTTCGATAATTGCGACTGTCTTATCTGTCTGGCAGCGTTTGATAGCCTTGTACGAAGTCAATCCAAACTCGCGCTTCAACTGTCCATAGATGTCCGAATAAACCCTTCCACGAAGGGAGCTGTCCTGATACGCATTGCTATCTTTTCCACCAAGGCAATTGACACCTTTCTTTTTGACGGCAGCAGTTATTCGATCACACTCGATGCCGAGGATAGGCATGTCCATTTTAAAAGACTGCAGATCTTGGTTTACTGTGTCGACATCAGCCTTAACCTCTAAGATCGCTTGCTGAGTGAGTTGTAACTGCTCAATTGCTGATAATGGCTTTTTAACTTTGAAATAGGTATTGACCAAATCTCTCTGAACCTTCCACGCCAGATCATCAGTAAATGATTTTACTAACATGAGGTATCCCTGTTCGGTGATAAGGATTACGTCATTATTAGGATTCCCACCCTTTGATTGGTTCGGTACGAAATTCGTACTAAACTCTGAATATGACATCCTGTGATAATCCTCTGTCTCAATAAATCGTTCTTGATTTGCTGCGAAATTCCTCTTTGCTGTTCCCTCTGGTCTCTCGTGCACCAGATCAATGTCTCTGAATGTAACAACTCTTTGACCTCTTAATTCTTTTGGTGCTAGTTCTTGATTTCCTATCTTGATTATATTACTCAATACGTGCTCCTTTCTGGCTTGTCCAGCCGGTAACCGCCTAGGCGGTTTTGTCATCAGACTGTTGCTCTCTTGCTATGGAACTGTATTGTCTGGCAGCTATTTCTCCGCATCTCTTAAGTATCTTTTGCTGATTCTCTGGGGATACGATGCAGTCATCCCTAATAATGATGTGAGTATTTCCGATGTATGTGTCCTGCACTACTGCCATGTCGTATCATCTCCTTTCTATATCCTATGTGTACCTAGTTGTACTTGTTGATGGTTTTTAACCCTCATTTTCATCGAGTAAACTCTCAATGGTTACTCCCAATACTTTAGCAACGGATTTCAGATTATCAACCATCGGACTTGAGCTTTTCCATCCCGCTATCACACCATTTCCAAGACCTGCTTCAATCTCAATTGACCTAATGCTTTTTCCCATTTTTGTTGAAACTCGTTTAATATTTTCATAAATCACACATTTCACCTCACTTTTTAGGTTTTTACATAAATTGTATTGACTTTTTATAGGGAATAATCTAAAATAGGTTTACCACAACATATCAGAGTATTCCCTATAAATTTAGGCTTTCGCCTAAGTTGTATTTTCATTATATAGGGCTTGCTCTAATTTGTCAACATCAAATTTAGGGTTTCACCTAAATACTTTGGAGGACTATATGAACAGTGTTGAAAAAGTAAAAGCCTTATGTAAAGAAAGAAAAATACCAATATCCAAACTAGAAAAAGAATTAGAATTCGCAAACGGATATATTGGACAACTAAAAAAGGGGTCGCTTCCAAATGACCGCTTAATTAAAATTGCCGAATACTTAAAGGTACCATCCGAATATTTACTAGGGAAAGAAGGGGTTATCACATGTCGTGAATGTGGGTTGATGTATTATTCTTCTGACATTGATGATGTCAGAAAACATGAAGAGCATCACAAGAAATACATAGAAGCTGCAAGATTTTATGGATACTTTTATCCGCATCCAATGATAGAGACAGAAAAAAATAAAAACCTAAGAATCGCTACAGATTATGATAAAGGATTTGAACAAAGGATAAGCGCTTGGATAGAAGTGATAAGAGCCTATTTTTCTAGAAGTTTATCCGGATGGGAATATGAGCTTGACCATCCATTGTTTGACGAATACGCCGCAATGTTACTAAATACAAAAGCGTTTGAAATCAGAATTAATGATAGCGCAGTCTTCACTCGTCTTGTAGGAATGTATGGTAAACAGGATGGATTAATAGATGGGGAAACTTATTATCACCCTCTGAAAAGCAAAAAAAATCATACAATAGCCGCTCATAAAGATGGTTATGAAAACTGGACTCCAGACGAACTTGAAAAGATTGAGGAATATAAGCAACTTTTGCTTGCTGCAAGAAATAACAAAAAATAGACATAGCTCGTCCATCTCACATGCTACACTGTGGCTATCACTTATGAGGAAGGCGATTAATTGACTTACGAAGAATTACTATTACAACACGAATATTTAACCATACTTGAAACTGATCTGAGTCACATTGTAGGACTTAAGGGGCTGTATGTGGATGAATGTATTGCTATAGAGAAAAAATTAAGTTATACAGAAAAAGCTTGTATCTTGGCTGAGGAAATCGGACATCACTTTACCAGCTCAGAAGACATCCTGGATCAGAGCAAAACCGTAAATCGAAAACAGGAGAAAAAGGCTAGGATGTGGGCTTATAATATTCAGATCGGGCTTGTTGGAATAATAAATGCGTATAATGCCGGCTGCTCTAATCTGTTTGAAATTGCAGAGTATCTTGATGTTACGGAGGATTTTTTAAGTGATGCACTGGAGAGTTTCCGCAAGAAGTTTGGAGTATGTACTGTCTCGGATAACTACATAATTTATTTCGAACCATCACTTGGAGTTATGAAATTACTTTAGCATATATAGAAGGAGGAGGAGATTGACATGCAAAATCATGCGATGTACCTGAGAAAATCTAGGGCTGACATGGATGCAGAGGCTCATGGAGAAGGTGAAACTTTGCTTCGACATGAAAAATTATTGCTAGAAACTGCCAAAAAAATGAAACTAAATATTACAACGATATACCGAGAGATTGTATCAGGGGATTCTATTGCTTCGCGTCCGGTTATGCAGCAGCTCCTGACCGAAATTGAATCCGGCATCTGGGCTGGTGTGCTCGTTGTCGAAGTAGAACGCTTGGCTCGTGGTGATACAATTGATCAGGGGATTGTTGCTCAGGCTTTTAAAGTATCCAATACTAAGATTATTACACCGCTCAAGACTTACGATCCAACCAATGAATTCGATGAGGAATATTTCGAATTCGGGCTATTCATGTCTCGCCGTGAATACAAGACCATTAATCGCAGGTTGCAAAGAGGGCGGGTAGCCGCCTCAAAAGAGGGAAAGTTTTTAGGATCAAGACCGGCATTTGGATACAAAATTGTCAAGATCCAGGGTGACAAGGGAAACACTTTAGAGATTGTCCCTGAGCAGGCAGAGGCTGTACGGTTGATATTTTCAATGTATACAGATGGGGTAATAGATCCGTTCGGAGAAAGAAGAAGGTTAGGAATACAGCAAATAGCCCGCCAACTCAATGAGATGCGCATACCGCCCGCAAGGCATGACTACTGGGTAAAGTCTACTATTAGGGATATTCTGATCAATCCTGTATATGCCGGTAAAATTCGGTGGAATTGGCGCACCAATCAGAAACGAATTATCAATGGAGAGCAGGTAATTAGTCGCCCAAGGAATGATGAATATGTATTGGTAGACGGCCTGCACGAAGCGATAATAAGTGATAAAGTGTTCGCTAAAGCGCAAGAATTTATAGCAATGGCTCCACCAGCTCCAGTTGGATACAAAAACCAGATTAAAAATCCATTCGCAGGAATTATCGTTTGCGGAATTTGTAAGCGCAAGATGGTTCTCAGAAAGGGCTCTATGGCAGGTAATTACAAGAAAAAGGACTATATTATTTGCCATGCCAGGGCTTGCAGCAATGTAGGATCAGCATATGAATATGTAGAAGCCAAAGTGCTCGCAGCTATAAGGTCCTGGTACGGACAGTATACTATTGAACTGGAACAGAAAAAGGCTGAGCCTGACATAAATCGAATCGCCATAGAAAAATCCCTTAAGTTAATAGAGACTGAGATCGCTACACTGAACAAACAACAAGGCAATATATTTGATCTCTTAGAACAAGGGGTATACTCTACCGAACAATTTCTGGAACGATCAAAAAATCTTTCAGAGCGTATAGTCAGTGCTAAAGAATCTGAGACAGTGATGAAAGCTAGTCTTTCTAGACATGCTGAAAGTGAACTTGCATCTTACCAGCTGATGCCAAAGGTAAAGCATCTGCTCGATGTTTATGACTCACTACCAAGTGCAGCAAATAAGAATGAGCTGCTTAAAGAGATTGTGGAAAAAATAGAATATAAGAAAGATAAGGCTGCAACGAACCACACTGGCTCTCCAGATGATTTCGAATTAGTGTTGTATCCGAAACTTCCATCAAAGAACGTTTAATTATATCAATGACTGTTATCTCGTGTGTTCGTATGAGATTTTTGGCGGCTATCCATGGATTAACCGACCAGAACTTATGAAGGTCGATACCTTTCCATGGTCAAACAGTTTGGACACACGTAAGTTACTCC
>JAQSXG010000410.1 GCA_029256785.1 Neobacillus sp. | reverse complement strand
TGACAAAATTGAATACCCCAACATTGTCATATTGCATGCTTTCGAATAGCTCAAGATTTTTATATCCATTTTCCTTTAGGAACGCAGATGCCTTATTTACTGCATCATTTAAGCTGATTTTTTGCTTAGAAACTTCACGATGATGAATAAACCAAATGGGTTTTCCCGCCTTTTTGGTGATATCCATACTTGCTTCTTGACCCGTTTTTTTATTTTTTATTGATACACTGTAAAATCCATAATCAGAACCTTTTCCATTTTCGGTTACTTTTACCTCAGCATTTCCATCAAATTTCATATATTTTTTTGCAATGCTAACAGCTTCATTCTTCGATATGGTTTTACCCTTTAGTCTCTTTATATTTTCATTCTTATTTTGCATATTAGAAAACGTCGGACCCAGATCACTTTCTTCATATCCAGAAACTGTTTTTTCTACCGTTTTAAATCCATCAATAATTGTATTGTCTGAAGCTTCATCTCCAGAAGCAAGAGCAAGCTCAACATCCATCCAGCGCAGGTTATTTTCTAATACCATATGCTGAACCTTTCTCAGTTCTTTCTGAATATCGCCTGATTGTTTATATAGGACCTGTAGTGTTTCATACTCTTCTTTTGATAAAGGCTCTTTTTCTAAGTCTCTCACAGCTGCACGGTAACTAAAATTCCCAATATTCGCTAAAAATTCTTCCGTCTTGTTAAAAGGCAGTAATGTTAGCGGAAGTTGTCCTACATCATTTTGCGCTTCAGAAGTTATTCTCCATACCTCCACTAATGAAGGCGATAATGAGTGCCTCGAGTTCATGGCCAGCGTCGTCCCAATCTTATCGTTAAGTAAATCTATTTGATAGGTAAGATCATGGAAGGCACGCTGGTAATTATTTTCTGCATTTAACAGAATTGCATTTTTTTCTCGATGTTCCTGATACCCCCAAAAGGCAGTACCGGCAACACCAATTGCTAAAACGGCTATAATTATTCCTCTAATCATTTGATCACCCCTCTATTCACAGAATATATGTTTACCGATTTTTTTAATTTGTGGTCTTGACCATATCCAATTGCTAGTGGCAGTTTCTGGATTGAAATAATATATTGCTTCACCTGTAGGATCAATCCCGTTTATTGCGTCTAATACTGCTTTTTTTGCTGTTTCATTTGGTGTTAGGTAGATTTGCCCATCAGCAACAGCGGTAAAAGCTCTCGGCTCAAAAATAACTCCTGAAACGGTATTCGGGAAAGACGAGCTATTCACACGGTTTAATATGACTGCCGCGACAGCTACTTGACCTGTATACGGTTCACCTCTTGCTTCACCATAAACGGCATTTGCCATTAACTGGATATCATTACTCGAAAACCCTCCAGGTGTATTTGTTGCTGTTGGTTTCTTTGGAGGTGCCTCAGCTTTGGGCGTTTGTTTTGGTGCTACAGGTTTGGTATTTTCAGTTTTGGTAGGCTGATTAGCCGGAGTTTTAGCCTTTGGAGTACTTTGTTTACTTTGGTCAACCCCACCATAATGGGTAAACTTATTTCCTTTATTGATTTGCTCTTTTACAAATTTTTCATTATATTTACTAGCTTTCTCCAACTTTTGCTTTGTTTCTTTACCGGCAAGGCCATCAATGTCTAAACTAAACTCATACTGAAAATTTCTCAATGCCCAATACGTACCCCAACCAAACACACCATCAATCTTGCCATTGTAAAAACCAAGATATTGCAAACGTGATTGAAGCTCGATTACGTCATTGCCAGTTGCTCCCTGCTGTATTACTTGATTTGAAAAGGCATGTACCCTATTGTTCTCCAAGAATGATAACGGTACAAAAAATATTGACAGAAGCAAAATTAACGAAATGAGTCGCTTTTTTTTCTTCATGGTAATGTAACCCCCAGTTGTAAATCTTTTTGATGTTACCCTATTTTTTGTTCTATTGGTTTTTTTATTCCTTTTATGCAAAAATAAACAAAAAACCCTTCATTATGTATGAAGAGTTTTTTGTGCAGTATATTGGCTTTTCTTGTGGTTAGCCGTTAGAACTTTTGCCATTTTTACTTTTCTTAAACCAAACCACCAAAGGAAAATCATAAATGGAAGGATAATATATAACCAATTTTCTTGAGAAATTAAAATATAATCATATGAACCGTGAAGGACAAAAGGAAGGAATAAAGAAAAGGTTATCCATTTTGCTTTATTGCCCTGTGTAAATTTTGCTTTTCCTATATAAAAACCCATAATGACTCCAAAAAGGGCATGGCTTGATACTGGAAGTAGGGCACGTCCAATTGCATGTTCAATTCCATTTGCAAATAAATAAAAAATATTCTCAAAAGAAGCAAACCCTAATGAGACAGCCACACCATATACAATCCCATCAAACGGTTCATCAAAATCAGCATGCTGATAAATAACATAAAACAAAATAAACCATTTAAAGAATTCCTCTAGTAGACTTGCTGAAAGAAATGCCTCGACTAAACCGGATGTAATAACGTTTTCCTCATGAAGCACATACTGTATAAACATAATAGGGAACACTAGCAGAGCTCCGAATAAAAAGGTTTTTAAGACAACAGATATAGGCTCCGATTCGTATTCATCTTTTAAGTAAAAATAACTTAACAAAGCCAAACCGGGGGCAATTCCGGCTGATAATATTCCCAGCATGACTGATCCTCATTTCATATCTGTTTACTCTATGGTATCACGATATCTAAATAAATTAAATGGAAGTAACAATCACCCATGCTTAAAAATTTACTTTTTCTAATCCGCTAGCAAGTGCCACCGCTAATTTAATTCTAGCTTTTTTAGAGTCATTATCACTTCCAAGAATAACACCATTATTAAAAAGATCATATGCACTACCTTTGTAATCGTATGTGGTGTAAACTGAACCTTCTTCAGCACTTGTTGTAACAACAATTAAAACTCCTTCCGAAATTGACCTTATTATTTCCTCCATCATTAAAGGAGCAACCTGACCACGCCCTACCCCTTCAAGGACAATCCCTTTGACACCAGCTTCTCTTGCAGCTTTAATAAACTTCCCATCAGCTCCGATATAGCATTTTATGATTTCAACTTGAGGCAATGGAGAAACCATTTTAAAATACTCACGCTTTATCGGTTTTTGAAATATATGTACAACATCATTATCTATAATTCCTAAGTAACCAAAACCAAAGACATTGAATCCCTGAATATTTGAAGCATGTTCTTTTTTAACATATCTTGCAGCAAAAATTCGTTCATTAAAAACGACAACTGCACCTGCATTCTGTAAATCCTCGGAACAGGCAGAATAAATGGCATGTCTAAGATTGATATACACATCACTACCTAATTCCTCTGGCGAACGCTGTGAGCCCGTAATGATTACAGGTCTTGGATCATTAATAGTCAAATCAAGGAAATAAGCTGTTTCCTCAAGTGTATCTGTTCCATGAGTTACAACTACCCCTGAAACATCTTCATCAGCAAAATATGATTCAATTTTCTCCTTTAATACAACTAAATCTTCAAAGGTGATATGGATGCTAGCTTTTTGAAAAACTGAATCAATAATCACTTCAATATCTGTTGGTAGATTACACATACCTGCAAGTTCTTCGCCTGTTAATTCCCCAGAAGCTAATTTACCTGACTCCTTATTGGTCTTACTCGCTATCGTCCCACCAGTAGTTAATAATATAACCTTCTTCATTTTAATCACCCTTTTGCATCTTTTTCTAAAATTGAATGTGCAATTTGGCTGCCATGAAATCTACCATTTTCGATGAATATTTCATTTGCATTATTACCAGCAGCAATCACACCTGCAATATAAATACCCTCAACATTTGTTTCCATAGTCTCGGGATTAAAAATTGGTCTTCCTGTTTCCTCATCAATATTAATCCCCATTGTTTTTAAGAATTGATGATCAGGATGATACCCCGTCATTGCAAAAACAAAATCATTTTCTATAGAAACAACCTCATTGTTCTTGATGTAACTGACCTTATCATCTGTAATTTCTTTCAAATGGGCATTAAACTCCATTTTTATTTTACCATTCCGCACTAATGCTTCAAAATCTGGAAGAACCCATGGTTTTATGCTAGGTGAATATTGACCTCCGCGATATAGAACTGTTACTCTTGCACCCGCTTTATCAAGTTCCAGTGCAGCATCGATACTGGAATTTTTTCCGCCAATCACGCAAACATCTTGATCAAAATAAGGATGTGCTTCTTTGAAATAGTGTGAAACCTTTTCTAAATCCTCACCAGGGACATTCATATAGTTTGGAGAGTCGTAGTAGCCCGTTGCAATAACAACATAATTGGCACTATACGTTTGTTTAGAGGTAATTACAAGAAATCTCCCCCCTTGTTTAGTAACCTTTGTTACCTTTTCAAAAGAGTTAATACGTAATTGTTTCTTTTTAACTACCTCTCTATAATAGACAAGTGCCTGATTTCTTTTAGGTTTATAGCTTTCACTAATAAAAGGAACACCACCGATTTCTAACTTTTCACTTGTACTGAAAAATGTTTGGTGGGTTGGATAGTGATATATCGCATTATCCACATTCCCCTTCTCAATAACAAGTGGGTCTTTGTTACATTCTTTTAGGTTTATAGCTTTCACTAATAAAAGGAACACCACCGATTTCTAACTTTTCACTTGTACTGAAAAATGTTTG
>JAQSXG010000409.1 GCA_029256785.1 Neobacillus sp. | reverse complement strand
TAGGTAAAATTAAATATAAATCCCACGAAGAGCAGCAGGCAGAAAACCACAGAAAAATGTTTGTGGCAATGGCCCAGGATATCCGTGTTATTTTGATTAAGCTTGCTGACCGCTTGCATAATATGAGGACGCTTAAACATCTTCCTATTGAAAAGCAACGTCGGATTTCAAATGAGACACTTGAGATCTTTGCACCTTTGGCTCACCGTTTAGGTATCTCTAAGATTAAGTGGGAGTTAGAGGATACTGCTTTACGTTATTTAAATCCACAGCAGTATTATCGGATTGTTAACTTAATGAAGAGAAAACGTGCGGAACGGGAGCAGTATTTGGAAGATGTTATGCTTGAAGTGAGCGGAAGAATGGAAGAGGTATCCATCAATGCTGAACTTTCAGGGCGACCAAAGCATATTTATAGTATTTATCGTAAAATGGCTCTCCAAAATAAACAATTTAGCGAAATTTATGATTTGCTTGCTGTTCGGATTGTCGTGAACAGTATTAAGGAGTGTTATGCTGTTTTAGGAATCATTCATACTTGCTGGAAACCTATGCCAGGTCGGTTCAAGGATTATATTGCAATGCCAAAACCGAATATGTATCAATCTTTGCATACTACGGTAATAGGTCCAAAAGGCGACCCGCTTGAGGTGCAAATTAGAACGACTGAAATGCATCGGATTGCTGAATTTGGTATTGCTGCGCATTGGGCATATAAAGAGGGAAAAGCACTTAGCGATACTACTTCTTATGAACAAAAACTAACGTGGTTTAGAGAAATTCTCGAATTCCAAAATGATACTGCAAACGCGGAAGAGTTTATGGAATCACTGAAAATAGATTTATTTTCCGATATGGTATTTGTGTTTACACCAAAAGGTGATGTTATTGAATTGCCGTCTGGTTCAGTTCCTATTGATTTTGCTTACCGCATCCATTCTGAAATAGGCAATAAAACGATAGGTGCAAAAGTGAACGGCAAAATGGTGACACTTGACTATAAGCTAAAAACTGGGGATATAATCGAGATTCTCACTTCAAAGCACTCTTATGGTCCAAGTCAAGATTGGTTGAAACTTGCACAAACATCACAGGCAAAGAATAAAATTCGTGCCTTCTTCAAGAAACAACGTCGGGAAGAAAATGTTGTTAAAGGTAAAGAATTGGTTGAAAAAGAGATCCGTGCGATGGAATTCGATTTAAAGGAAATTTTAACAGCCGATAATATCAAAAAGGTAGCTGAAAAGTTTAATTTTTTCAGTGAAGATGATATGTATGCAGCAGTCGGTTATAACGGTGTAACGGCGCTACAAGTAGCAAACCGTCTAACAGAGAAATGGCGTAAAAAACGTGATAAGGAACAATCTTCTGATATTACAAATGCGATTACAGATTTAAAAGCATTTCCTTCTACCAAAAAACGTGAATCTGGTGTTCGCGTTTCTGGAATAGACAATTTATTAATTCGATTATCAAGATGTTGTAATCCGGTCCCAGGTGATGAAATCGTTGGTTTTATTACAAAGGGTCGTGGTGTTTCTGTTCACCGTTCGGATTGTACGAATATAGATTCTAACGATGCACAAGCGCGGTTAATCCCAGTCGAGTGGGAAACCTCATTGAATGATCGTAAGGAATATAATGTTGATATTGAGATTAGCGGCTATGACCGTCGCGGATTGTTAAATGAAGTGCTACAAGCAGTCAATGAAACGAAAACAAATATTTCAGCCGTATCAGGAAAGTCTGATCGTAATAAAATGGCAACCATTAGCATGTCAATTGCTATTAACAATGTTAACCATCTACAGAGGGTTGTTGATCGGATTAAACAGATTCGGGATATTTATTCCGTCCGTCGAATCATGAATTAAGGAGTCTCTTAAAAAATGAGAGTTGTAGTTCAGCGCAGTAAAAAGGCTAAAGTAACCGTTGAAGAAAAAATTGTTGGCCAGATTTCGAAAGGTCTTGTTTTACTTGTTGGTGTCACACACGAAGACAATGAAGCAGATGCAGTATTTTTGGCAGAGAAGATAGCTAATTTAAGGATTTTTGAAGATGATGCCGGAAAAATGAATTTATCATTGATAGATGTAGGTGGCGAAATACTCTCTATTTCACAGTTCACATTATATGGTGATTGTAGAAAAGGGAGAAGACCTAATTTCATGGATGCCGCAAGACCTGATCAGGCAAATCTCCTTTATGAATCTTTTAACCGTTTTTTAAGAAATAAGGAGATTAAGGTAGAGACTGGGATATTTGGTGCGATGATGGATGTTGAATTAACGAATGATGGTCCGGTTACGCTTATTATTGATAGTAAATCTTAAACATAGAAAGGCTTGGCACTTTAATTCGTGCCAAGCCTTTTCTTTGTTTATACCTAGCAGTAAATTAATTATCTTTAAAGAATCTTGCAAGTCCGTTATATAGGCCTGTTGCTGCATTTTCTTGGAATTGGCTAGAATTTAGTGTTAGAGCTTCTTCTGGATTGCTAATATAGCCTAGTTCCATGAGTACGGATTTATGATTGTTTTCACGAATTACGTGGTAATCACCTTGACGAACGCCTCGGCTTTTCAATCTTGTATGCTCATTTGTTGAATGGTATAAATAGTCCGCGAGTTCTTTTTGATAGGAGTGATAATAGTAACCAGTCATCCCCCGAATGCTTCGGTCTAAATTACTATCATAATGCAGGCTGATAAATGCATCTGCTTGGTGTACTCCTGCTGTTCTTACGCGTGATGGCAGTGGAAGATAAGAATCGTTGCTTCTTGTTAAGATAACATTTGCACCTGCTGACTTAAGCTTATCATATAAAAGCTGAGCCGTTCGCAGTGTCAATTCTTTTTCATGCGTTCCATTCGTTCCCGTTGCACCGTTATCAATCCCTCCATGACCGGGGTCAATAACAATGGTTTTGTATTTAAGGTAGCTTTCAACCCCTTGTTTTTCGATAATTGGACCTGAGCCATTGGTTGATACAATCCAACCTGCTACAAATCCACTTGAACCATTCCCAAGAGTTATTTCATACCAATTATTTTCTACCTTATTAACTGAGTAAGTTTCTCCTTCATTCGCACGGTGGAGGACTTCTGACTCGACAGTCGGACTTTTTCGGATATTCGTCCCATTATGTAAAATAGTAATCTTGCTATCCTTTGAACTAAGATTTGCATTAGATTGATCTTTATTAAAGTACCAGCTGGCTGCCCAACCAAACTTTCCTGGTTGATACTCAATTTTTATCCAATTATTATCTTCCTCGATAATGGAGAATCGCTGTCCCTTTGTTATTTTCCCAACGATGCTTGAATTTAATGAATAATTGCTGCGAACATTAAGACTACTTGCTGTAACAACCCCTGTAATCCCGCTAGGAGGCTTGTCCGTTTTTACGTTTGTTCCGCCAATTTGAACATAATCAGCGCTAATCCATGCCTTTTGATTGGCAAACTGAATCTCTAACCAATTACCCTTTTTAGAATAAATGGTAATTGTCTGTCCTTTAGAAAGTTTACCAACGATCGTACTAGAAGTGGAAGGTTGATTTCGGACATTCAACAATTCATTAACGATCCCCGTGGTTGTTTCTTTCGTTTCTTTTTTAGTAGAATCTTGACTATTTTCTAGTAAAACGTATTCTCGCGTTACCCAGCCCTCACCAAAATCTGTTTGGACCTTTAACCAGTTTTCATTTTCTGCGAGGACAGTAAATGCTTGTCCTTTGCCTAATAAACCGATAATTCGAAAGCTTGTCCCAGGACCGGAACGAACTCGTAATTGGTCCTCAGTCGCAACCGCACTAGCTTTCATTGAGCCTTTAGCTGGTTTAGATGCGGAGTCACTGTTTTTTGTTACAACCCAATTGGCTACCCATCCCGTTTCGCCATTTGAAAGCTGAATTTCAATCCAGTTATCTTGCTCTTTTATTATCGTGTATTTTTCGCCATTCTTTACTTTTTTCACTAATTGGTAGCTTAGGCCAGGCCCGTTTCGTACATTGACAGTCTCTTCGATAATTGTAATCGTACCTCCAGCTGCAAAGCCTTTTTCAAGCGGCTGACTAGCTCCCAAAATTAACATGAAGCAAAATAAAAGTTGACTAAACCTTTTACACATCTTCTCCCCCCTTTTACATTTTCTATTTTAGCGTATAACTACATGAAAATCATTCCTTTATTGTTAATATTGAGTCTTTTTGAAATTCAACTTTTTTGTGTAAGTTTTTCAAATTGATGGAAATAATAGGACTATAGTGGAAAAGGACGAGGTGAAATGTGATGAGATCGAGTGAAAAGGGAATGAATGTTCAGTCCATGGAAAGCAGGATGTTTGGAGTGGATTTTCATGATTTTATTCAAAAGGAACAAAATAATGGTACCTTTGAGCTAGCATCCGAATTCGGGCTGACAATCGGAGATGTTAGAAAGTTAAAAAAACATTTAGAAAGATCCTAAATCGTTCTTGACATTAGAAACGATGCTCCGTATTATTATATAAATAAAACACATTGAAATAACCAATGATGGAGCATAGTAATTAAGGCAAAACATGAAAAGAGAAGAAATGCCCTAGGCTGAAAGCATTTCTACAAAAGGCAGATTTACGTTGCCTTTAACTAGGGTGGCACCGCGGGAATTCCAACTCTCGTCCCTTGTATTTATACAAGTGACGGGAGTTTTTTGTTTTTTAATACAGATTTCATATTTGAAGGAGGGTTAATGCTATGTCTATTAGCATTCCTAGAGGCACCCAGGACATTCTGCCCGGAGAGGTAGAAAAATGGCAGCTAATCGAGGCAAAGGCAAGAGAACTTTGCGAAAAATATCAATATCAAGAAATTCGCACACCGATTTTTGAACATACGGACCTATTCTCTCGAGGTGTTGGCGACACAACTGATATTGTACAAAAAGAAATGTACACCTTTACTGATCGAGGTGGTCGCAGTTTGACACTGAGACCAGAAGGAACGGCTGCTGTTGTCAGATCGTTTGTAGAGAAAAAGATGTTTGGATATGCCAACCAACCTGTAAAGCTCTACTATATGGGACCAATGTTCCGCTATGAACGCCCGCAGGCAGGTCGTTTTCGTCAATTTGTTCAATTTGGCATTGAAGCGTTAGGAAGTAACGATCCAGCTATCGATGCTGAGGTGATTTCACTGGCAATGAATTTGTACAAGGAAATGGGCCTAAAAAAACTAAAGCTTGTTGTGAATAGTCTTGGAGACAAAGAGAGCAGAATCGCGCACCGCAATGCGTTAGTAAACCACTTTCAGCCGAGGATAGGAGAGTTTTGTCAGGATTGTCAAAATCGACTAGAAAAGAATCCATTAAGAATCCTTGATTGTAAGCAAGATCATAAGCATGAGTTAATGGCTTCTGCACCATCCATTATTGATTATCTTAATGAGGAGTCAAAAGCTTATTTTGAAAAACTACAAAAGTACTTAACTCAAATGGATATTGCTTTTGTTGTTGACCCAAATCTCGTTCGCGGCTTAGATTATTATAATCACACAGCGTTTGAGATCATGAGTGATGCGGAAGGATTTGGTGCTATCACGACATTATGTGGTGGCGGTCGATATAATGGCTTAGCAGAAGAAATTGGTGGTCCCCAAACACCTGGAATTGGTTTTGCATTAAGTATCGAGCGATTTATTGCAGCCCTTAATGCAGAAGGAGTCGAGCTTACTATTCATCAGCCAATTGATTGCTATATCGCTACCCTTGGTGAGGAAGCAAAAGACTATAGCGTCGGTCTCCTTCAACAGCTTCGTTTGGCTGGTATATCTGCCGAGAGAGATTATCTGAATCGGAAAATTAAAGCCCAATTTAAGGTTGCTGATCGTTTGAAAGCGAGGTATGTAGCTGTTCTTGGTGATGAGGAATTAAAAAATAATATCATTAATTTGAAAAACATGGAAACAGGCGACCAAGTGGAAGTGGAGTTAACGAACTTAAGCAACCATTTACAAGAGATAAAAGGATAGTATAAAGGAGGAGTGGATAGTATGTATGGTCGATCATATTTTTGCGGTGATGTTCCAGAAACAGCTAAAGGTGAAAAAGTAACATTAAAAGGGTGGGTACAAAAACGCCGTGATTTAGGCGGACTCATTTTTATTGACCTCCGTGACCGCTCAGGAATAGTACAAGTTGTATTTAATCCTGACTTATCAAAGGAAGCCTTAGAGGTTGCGGAAAAAATCCGTAACGAATTTGTGCTAGATATCGTTGGAACGGTTGTTGCTCGTGAGGTAGGAACGGTCAATCCAAACCTCAAGACAGGAACGATTGAGGTCCATGCGGAAAAAGTAACGATTATCAATGAGGCGAAAACACCTCCGTTTACAATATCCGATAAAACAGATGCTTCCGAAGATATTCGTCTGAAATATCGTTATTTAGATTTCCGTCGTCCGGTTATTTTTGAAACATTAAAAATGCGTCATCAAGTAACAAAGCAAATTAGAGACTTTCTTGATTCTAAAGGCTTCTTGGATATTGAAACACCGATTTTGACAAAGAGCTCACCTGAAGGTGCCCGTGATTATTTAGTACCAAGCCGTGTTCACCCGGGTGAATTTTATGCACTTCCGCAATCACCGCAGCTTTTCAAACAACTGCTAATGGTGGGTGGAGTGGAGCGTTATTATCAGATTGCTCGTTGCTTCCGCGATGAGGACCTACGTGCTGACCGTCAGCCAGAATTTACTCAAATCGATATCGAAACAAGCTTTTTAAGTCAAGAAGATATTATCAATTTAGCGGAACAAATGATGAAGAACCTGATGAAAGAAGTAAAAGAAGTCGAAATTACATCAGATTTCCCAAGGATGACCTATAACGAAGCGATGGACCGTTTCGGTTCAGATAAACCTGATACCCGTTTTGGACTTGAACTGGTAAACATATCCGAGCTAGTAAAGGATTCTGGTTTCAAGGTGTTTGCTGCAGCAGTTGAAAATGGTGGCCAAGTGAAAGCTATCAATGTCAAAGGTGCGGCTGGAAAGT
>JAQSXG010000408.1 GCA_029256785.1 Neobacillus sp. | reverse complement strand
GAACATGCTGAGTCCAGTGATCATAAGCCAATTGAATACCAGCCAACATATGTAGAAAAACCAGTCGAATTCCAGCCTTATGAGTACAAGGCATTTGAAGACAAACCATTTGAGGACAAGTCCTTTGAAAACAAACCTCATTATGGATATGTCTACCATGATCCAAAAGATTCCCATAATGCTGAGGTGGGCCAAGACGCTGATCAATTCTCTTCAATGGAGCAAGAATCTGATGAATTAATCTTTATCAAAGATTCCTGTAACATCGTTGTTCATACTACGGATACTCAAGCAGCTGTTTCTCTGCAAGTCGCATTACAGCTTGCAATTGCACTAGTAATCAGAATTACAATTGGCGATTCAGACCAAGGCAAAGCAATTCAGCAAGATCTTCTGCAGCATTTCGAGTCTGAGCAAAATAATAAACAAAAAATTTGTATCGAAAACTCAAAAGATATCAATGTTACAACTACTGATACAGATGTTGCTGCTAACATCCAAGTACTACTTGAAGTACTCGTATCATTAGTTGCTAAATTAGATGTTTTATAAAAAAATAAGGGGTGATAAAAATGACAGAAAAAAAATGGAGAGCTTTAGATTCTTGTGATAATAAAGGTCAAGAGGCTGATGTTGTTCAAGAAGCGGATCAAGTTGTAAAAAGTAGCCAAGAATCCTTCGAGTGGATTGTTATCAAAGATTCTGAAGGAATTGATGTTCATACAACGGATACACAAGTAGCGGTATCCTTACAGGCAGCCATTCAAGTAGCCATTGCTATCGTTATTAGCATCACAGTTGGAGACTCTGAAAAGGGAAATGCTGTTGCACAAGACCTTAAACAATTCTTTAAAAACAAACAACGCAACTCACAAAAAACAGTTATCCAAGGTTCAAAAAATGTACAAGTTACAACAACAGATACACAAGTAGCAGTGAACATTCAAGCATTACTTCAAATCCTTGTGGCAATTGTTGCAAAACTAGACGTTCTGTAATTGGCCATACCAAAAAGGAGAACACCGCGGTGTTCTCCTTTTTTATTTCATTCATCTATATTGAATTTAAGAAATCGCCCATGACCTTCAAATACTCCTCTTTTTCCTCGAAGTATGCCATATGGGCACTGTTTTCAAAAATATGAAACTTTGAGTTTTGTGTTAGACGGCTGAAATACTCTGTTGATTCTGGTGTCGCTTCATCATAACGACCACAGGTATAAAGAGTCGGACAAGAGATTTCATTCAGCCTTTTAGTGCAATCAAAATACTTAAGATTTCCTTTCACCGAAAATTCAGATGGACCCCACATCAAATTATAAATTTCCGGATTTCGATACTGGGATCCTTGTTTTACCCATTCTGGATCTGGTTCTGTTTCCAGACGGCATACAAACCGTTTATTAAACTCACTAATTGCCTTTTTAAATTCCGGGGATTCGGTCATCCCATTTTCTTCACAGCGCTTAATTGTTTCTTGTACTTCTAACGGCAGTTTTTTTAGGTTTCTTGCTTGATCCTGCTCCCATAAAGGCGCACTAAGGCATGGGCTGGAAAAAATAATACTTTTTACTCCACTTGGCTTTGTTAAATAATAGGCTGCTGCAAGTGTGGTCCCCCACGAGTGACCTAGAATATGTACTTCCTCAAGTTTTAATGCTTCTCTTATTTGCGCAAGCTCCTCAACAAAGCGTTCAAGTTTCCATAAAGAGGTGTCTGTTGGTCGGTCCGACCTGCCACATCCTAATTGATCATATAATATGACTGGACGATCTTTAGCTAATGCACTTAATCCTTGAAGTGAATAGCACGAAGAGCCTGGACCACCGTGTAAAATTATTACTGGTGTTTCATTTGAATTCTTATTGTGTAGTTGATACCAAACCCTACCTTCGGTTACTTCAATATATCCCTCTTGATTCATGAAACTTCCCCCGTATATGTATTTATTTACTTTTCTATTAAAACTCATCTTTCAAAAATATTCAAAAAATCCAGCTTAGTATTATGCACTAAGCTGGATTTTTTCTAGATATTTGGCTTACCTGTGTTTTTTCTAAGAGCATGAACGATAAAGGTGCCAAAGAAGACGGTTACTAAAATTCCAAAGAAGACGGTTTGATTCAAATCAAATCCGAATGGACCTGCAATCATTTTTACACCTATGATTGCTATTAGGATAAACGCCGTTGTTTCAAATTCTGGTACTTTTTCAATTAAAGCAAGAAATAATTGTGCTACACCCCGCATCATCAGAATACCTAATACTCCACCCAAAAATAACACCCACACTTGATTAGATACGCCAAATGCTGCAATCACACTGTCAATACTAAATGCAATGTCCAATAATTCAACCGCTAAAATAGTTCGCCAGAATCCCATTTTTACATTTTGTACGCCCTCTTCTGTTTCATCTTTTTTAATAAAGTTTTGAAAAACAATCCATAGAAGATAATGTCCTCCCACAATTTTTATCCAGGCAATATTTATTAAAGAAACTCCAATCCCAATCGCCAATATGCGAAATATGTAGGCACCAAAAATCCCATAAAACAGTGCCTTCTTTCGTTGCTGTTCTGGAAGATGTTTGACCATTACTGCTAAAACCAGTGCGTTATCCGCCGATAATAACCCTTCAAGAATGATAAGAGTACCGATGATCCCCCAACTTGCAGGATCCGTAAACACGTTTACAAATGCATCAAGTGAAAAAAATGTCCCATAACTAGTTACTATCTCATTTAGGAACTCCATTCGTTTATACCTTTCTCCTTTATCATAGGTTTTTTTACCCACTCTCCTGCTTGTCTTCCTATTGTAAATGTATGTATGGTTTTAAAATATATGAACCTTAAACACTACCGAATGAATATTCTTACGAACAAACAAAGAGGATGAAACCTTTTGGTATCATCCTCTTAACTCTATTATTATACTACTCTATTTTTCAGGAGATACCTTATGCCCTTTTACTCGATTAAGGTCTTTGGCATTTACGTTGGCCATAACCATAGCTACTAATAGTAAGATACCGGTAACGATAAATACAATTTGAACGGGGAAGAATCCGCCAATAACCCCTCCGATGATTGGACCAATCATACCACCAATTTGGGTAGCGGTTTGGTTTAGCCCGAATGCTCTTCCTCGGAAATCCTCTGCTGTTGTTTTTACCACAAGACCATTTAATGCAGGGAATACCGCACAGAAGAACACCCCAAAAATAAACCGGCTAATTGAAAAGCCCCAAATTTGGGTAAATAGAATCTGAGCAATGGAACCAAGTCCTCCACCCATTAAGCCAATGAAAAGAACTTTTTGGAAGCCTACTTTATCTGCCCATTTTCCCCAAAAAGGTGCGAATATGACACTGGCTATTCCAGGCAGTGAGAACACAATACCGGCTATTAACGACGCATGTTCGGAAGAACCTCCAAGATCTACAATATATAATGGTAGAACAGGTTCAATCGTCATCACGGAACACGCCGTTATTGCCGTAAGTCCAATAACAAGCATAAATGGCCGGTTAGCTAGTGCCAGCTTAAAATCATTTCTAATCGATCCACGATCCTTATTTGGAGTGAAATTTTCCTCTGTAACTAAAAATATAACAAGCAATGTGGAAATGAGAGCAAAAAAACCGGCGCTACCAAATGCAATCCGATTTCCAACCAATGAAGCAATTCCTCCGCCTAATAATGGTCCCATAATCCCTCCAGATGCTGAAGCCGAAGAAATCATCGATAAAGAATAGCCAATTTTATTACTGGGAGTATTAGTGCCAATTAACGCAATCGCCCCAGGAATAAATCCGCTTAAAAGGCCCTGTGTAATTCTTAAACCTAACAACTGATAAGGATTGGTGACAAACGCGGTTAAAGTATAGACAACAAAGAGAGCTAATCCAGCTCTAATTAACAACGGTTTTCTCCCATATTTATCAGCTACCCTCCCCCAAAAGGGCGAAGCTATCGCACCTGCAAAAAATGCGGAGCTAAATAACACACCAGACCATATTTCAGTGTGCTCGTGCACACCAATTTGAAGTAAGAATATCGGTAAAAATGGGATGACCATGGAAAAACTTGCAGATGTAAAAAAGACTCCTATCCATAGTACCCATAAATTTCGTTTCCACACTTGCACACTGTTCCATCTCCTAAAATATCAAATAATTCTATTCAATAATATTATCATATTATTTCTATTCTCGAAATATTAGATTACAGAAATATTATCCGAAATTATTGTTCAGTTCGATCGATGAAAACCTGTTTCATCGACCCAATCCACTCCTGCCTGTTCAGTTCGGTCGATGAAGTTATCAAATTCCAGTTCCCAATAAAATTATGTAGATAATTTGTAGGATCGGATTCGAGGGGTTAATTATGGAGGAGGGCAAAAATAAAAGACTGGAGTCCGGTGGAATACAGACTCAAGTCTTAAAAATTGCTTAAAATCTTTGTCTAACTTTAATGGGTCAGATTACATATGCTTACTTAGGCATTGATTCTTTAAATATCGGACTTAATTCGCTCCAGACATCAAACATATTACCATCTGGGTCATAAAAGACAAAGTTTCTTCCTGTATGGCCCCTATCTTCAATTTCACCCACCGTAATACCCTTTTCGATAAAATCATTATGGATCGCAAGTAATGCGCTCAAACCGTTTACTTCAAATGTGAGGGAAAACCTCTCATTACCG
>JAQSXG010000407.1 GCA_029256785.1 Neobacillus sp. | reverse complement strand
GGTATCGCTTCTATGTTCGAACTATTTCCACCATTGTCATAGTACCAATATTGAAGAAAGCGATCTGCCGGCGGGTTGGTTATTAAAATTGTACCATCTCGGTTAAAGGTAATAACGCCATCTGCCATACTGCTTAATATACTCGAAAGCTGTTCTTTCTCCTGACTAAGCGCATTCATATTGAATTTCAACTGACGTCCCATTTGATTAAAAGCAGTTGCTAGTTCTCCAATTTCATCATGAGATAGAATAGGTACTTTTGTATCAAACTTACCTCGCGCTACTTCAAAAGCAGCTTCTCTCATCTTCCTCAGTGGTGCCGTGATTCTTGTAGATAAGAAAAAGGCAAAAATAGTCGTTAGAATAATCGCAACACCAGCAACAAGTAAAATAAATTTCGTTGTGGAACGGGTTGTTTGTTTAACTACATCTAAAGATTGATAAATAAACACTGCACCATTCGATCCTGGAGTTACTTGCAGTGGAACACCAATGATTGAATACTTTGCCGTTTCTTCACCTGTGTTTGCATCTTTCAGCTTAGACACTTTTTCCACTGCAATATTTTCTTTAAAAACTTTATTTAATTCCAAGTCTTCACGAATATCTGTCACTGATAACTTTACTGCATTTTGAGTGTTGGGAGAGTAATAGACTTCTTGGTCATTTTTGATAATTACTAACTTTGTAACATTATCGATAATTTCCCACGATATTTCTAAGCCGAGAGGAAATTGTTCACCCGGATGCCTCTCCAGCACCCTAGCAATCTTTTCTGCGGCCAGGGTTAAATCATTTTTTGTTTCTACACTATTTATATTCTCAAAATATTCGACAAGCATTACGGTTAAGATGAAGAGTATTAAGGCAACCAAAAAGATAATGGTAAACCAAAGCTTACCTACTACACTCCGTAAAAATGTCATTCATTAACTACCTCGAATTTGTACCCTACTCCCCATACTGTTACAATCATTCTCGCAGCTTGTTCGGAGACTTTATTTAATTTTTCACGTAGTCGTTTTACATGTGTATCAACTGTACGCAAGTCACCAAAAAACTCATAATGCCAAACCTCTTTTAAAAGTTGTTCCCGGTCAAACACCTTATCAGGAGATTTTGCTAAGAAATAAAGTAATTCATATTCTTTAGGCGTTAAGCTCACTTCTTTGCCATCTGCAGTTACTCTGTGTGCATCGTTATCAATAGTTAAATGCGGGAATACTATGACATCCTTAGTAGTCGTATCCGTTTGTAGATAACTAGTTTGAGAAGACCTTCTTAGCAATGCTTTTACACGCAGTACTACTTCCCGCGGGCTGAATGGTTTTACAATATAGTCATCCGTTCCCACTTCAAAGCCTTGAACACGATTAATTTCTTCTCCTTTTGCTGTTAGCATGATAACTGGAGTAGCTTTCTTTTCTCTAAGTTCACGACAAACTTCAATTCCATCCTTACCAGGCATCATTAAGTCCAATAGGATAACATCATAGTCATTTGCAGTAGCTTTCGCTAGAGCTTCATTACCGTCTTCTGCTTCATCAATAATATATTCTTCACGCTCTAGGTACATTTTTAATAAACGTCTAATTCTTTCCTCGTCATCTACAACTAAAATCTTCACTTCTTTATCCATTAATAATCCCCCCATGCAGTTTATTTTACAAAATGATAAAAGGTTTTTCTATACATTAAGGAAATTGCTGTAATAAAAGTGTCAAAATTATGACAAAGGATTACATTCCATTGCTAGTTTTTGTTTTTTAAAGCCTTCACATAGAAGTGAAGGCTATTGTTATTAAGAACCAGCATACGAATGAAGTCCCGCTATTACAAGGTTTACAGCAACTAAGTTAAACATCATAATAATAAAACCAATGACCACAAGCCAAGCAGATTTTTCTCCATGCCATCCTTTCGAGAGACGGAGATGTAAAAAGGCCGCATAGAACAACCAAGTGATCAGTGCCCATACTTCCTTTGGATCCCAACCCCAGAACCTAGTCCATGCGATTTGAGCCCAAATCATTGCAAATATCAAGGCACCTAAGGTGAAAATTGGGAACCCAATTAAAACAGAGCGATAACTTATTTCATCGACTAAATCCAAATTTATTTTTTTAACCAGAGGCTGGAGTGCTGCAGCAATTCGTTTTCTTAGGACTAATCGTAGTAAGCCATAAAGAATAAATCCAGTAATTAATGACCAAATGACAGTATTCAATTTCTTTGCATTAATAATTGCAGGCATTTCAAGGAGTGGCTTAAATTTATCTTTCGTAGTTAATTCCCATTCATTTGGCCCTGTAATCGCCGGCATTGTATACTCTACAGTGGTTTCAATGTTGTTTTTATCAATCCAACTAAATTCCTCTTTATAATCCATTGCTGAAATAAATAAGACCTGCAGCAAAACTTACCGCTAAGATTGCCTGGCCTAATGCTGCTGTTGTTACATGAATATGTAACCAATCACTCTGCAAAGCCGGGATTAATGGTGAGATTTCTCTTGGAAACATGCTGGCATAGGCAATAACCAAGATTGCAACAGGAAGTGTGAATAACCCAAGAAGTGGCGTACGATATATAAAATAAATAACAATAAATGCACCAACAAGCGCCATTCCAAAAAAGGTTGTGAATTCAAACAAATTACTAACTGGTGCATGTCCAGCTGCAATCCATCTCGTGATAAAATATCCTACTTGTGAAAGAAAGCCAGCTATTGTTATTACGATAGCAATCTGTGCCCAACGACTTTTCCCTTGTTTTTCCACCGAAACATTCTTCTGTTTAATTGCTCCACCAAAGAAGAGAGTCGCCACTAAATAAAGAATAAATGCTATATATAGTAAATTACTACTTATTGTTACCAATTAGACACCCTCCTTATCCACTTTTTCCCTTTGAGTTTGATCATCAGGTTTATTAATTTTCGTTTCTTTAAGTACTGATTCTATTTCTTGCTTTAATCCATACCAATTTTTATTAGTATGGGCAGCTACCCATATATCCCCATCTTTTCTTTGTATCCAGACTCTTCGATGATTCCAATAGGCTCCCTGAATAACACCTATCATAAAGACAATCCCGCCGAGGATGATTACCCAAAGGGTTAAGTCTTTTCTGACAGTTAAGGCCGTAACATTTTTTGTTTTGACTCCTTTAAACGCCATTTTATATTCATTATCACCTAATGGTTCAATCGTTTGTTGAATAGCTACAAAACTTGTTTCTCCCTTTGGAAATTCGGGGGAGTGCATCCGAAAAACAAAAGCAGGGTTGTTTGGTATTCTGGATTTAGTTGTAGGCTCACCATTCTCAGCAAATTCAAAGTCTGGAAAATAACTCATAACCTCCACTGAATAACCATTACCCAAATCATATTCTGACTTTGGATCGTAAAGATTAATTGTAATGTCACCGAATGTTTGCTCTGTCGACTTATTTGTTAATGAAAAGGTCATTTCATTAAGTTCGTCGAGTTTGTAATCAACTTGATATAATGCGAAATTATCAAACTTTAACGGCTGATTCACTTGGATCTTATGCTCTTTTACTTCTTCTAAATCCGGATCTGCTCCAGCAATTGCAGGACCGACTCTTTTATATAAAACGGCGTTTGTTTGATAATTTTTCGCTACCATTCCAGCACGGTCAATCGCTGCTTCAAAAGTTTTATCCACATCCTTGTCATAGTGTTCAAGGATGAATTTATTATTTTCAACATAATATTGTCCATCCGTCTCAGGAACAACCTTTGTTTCCCCTTCACGGAGCCACATAACCTGATCGATATACATTCCCGGCACAAATCGGAGCATACCGCCTATTAAAAAGATAATCAAGCCCACATGGTTGACATAGGGACCCCACCGAGAAAAACGTCCTTTCTCAGCTAATAAGTCGCCGTTTTCTTCCCGGACGTTGTACCGTTTAGCCGTGAACTGCTGTTTAAGGATTTCGACATCACTCACAGTACCATTTTTAGTGATGCCAAACAAACGTTGTCTTTTTAAGAAGCCTTCATGTCTGGTAACTCTTTGAGCTTTTAATGCCTTATAAAGTGGCACAACCCTATCAAGGCTGCAAATAACCAAAGAGACTCCAATCATTGCGATTAATACTAAGTACCACCATGAACTATATAAATTATTAAAGCCTAACTCATAAAATATTTTCCCAAACCAGCCATATTGTTCCAGATAATATTCCCCTGGAGGCAAAGTAGGTGGTATGTACATTTCCTGAGGAAGAACTGTTCCCAAGGCTGAAGCAACAAGCGTAATAATAATCAGCCAGACCCCTACCTTAACAGAAGAGAAAAAGTTCCATATTTTATCGACAATTGACTTTTTATACGTTTGTGAGCGACGGGCACTACCTTCATAACGCATATCAAGTAGTGCCAATTCCTTCGCCTGTTCATCCAGTACTTTTCCGCATGCCTCACACAATACGGTTCCTAGTGGGTTAACATGACCGCATTCACATTTTACATCTTTCATTGCAAAAAACTCCCTACAACCTTAAGGTTTAATTTTCTCCATAAACTCCCTAACTGTATTTTCTGTTAATTGTCCGGTATGGTATTTAACCACTTTTCCATCTTTATCAATCAAAAATGTTGCAGGTAAGAAATTAACCCCATATGCCTCTTGAACCTGACCGTCTCCATCTAACAAAATGGTAAAATCAAGCTTGTGTCTGTCTGAGAACTTACTTACTGCTAGTTTGGATTCTGTAACATTTACAGCGAGAACCTGAACGCCTTGATCCTTATATTGATGATATTGATTGTTAATATAAGGCATTTCATCCTCACACGGTTTGCAATAAGTTCCCCAAAAATTTAAAAATACCCCTTGGCCTTTATAATCTGATAGTTGATGTTTTTTACCATCCATATCGACAAGTACAAAATCAGGTGCTTCTTTACCTTCCTCAACCTTCTGTTTATCATCTTTTGTTAAATTGGCATATAGTGTGTAAGCAACGGCAGCACCTAAGACGAGTAAAATCACTGTTCTCCATACTAATCGCTGTTTTTTCATTCATATCCCCCCTAGAACGCGACAATATTTAGACACATTTTGTCTAAATTATACACTTTTCATTATTTGCATAGTGAAAACACAAGGAGTTAATTGTGACAGCTTTATGAATTTTTCTTGGAAGACTCCATCGCAAGTGCCCTTAGCTGCTTCACTTCATGTGGCGTTAATTCTCGTGCATCTCCCGCAGATAGACCATTCAAAGTTAAAAAACCAAAGCGTTCCCTTTTTAGTTTCAAAACATCATGTCCAATTGCTTCAAACATTCTTCTTACTTGACGATTTCTGCCCTCATGAATGGCAATTTCGATAATTGCTGTTTGTTTTTGTTTATCCATCGATAGCATCTTGACTCTAGCTGGTGCTGTTTTTCCATCTTCAAGTTGGATTCCTCTCTCCAACTTTAATAGATTCTTTTTAGATGGGATCCCCTTTGATTTCACAACATAGACTTTATCAATCTGATTTCTTGGATGCATTAGTAAATTTGCAAATTCACCGTCATTTGTTAGTAATAATACACCCGAGGTATCATAGTCAAGACGTCCAACAGGGTAAATTCTCTCTTTTTCCTCTGAAAAGAAGTCAGTTACCACTCTTCTTCCTTTATCATCACTAACGCTTGATATTACGCCACGGGGTTTATATAGAAGAAAATAAACAGGTTCTTCCCGTTGTATTTGTATTTCGTTAACCTCAACCCTATCAGCATCTTCTGACTTTCTTCTTGAAGCAATCCCTGCACGGGCTATTACTTTTTGTAATCGTTCCATTTATTTCACCTCATATGTTGACCTGTAGAATATTATTAGCAGATTCTTATTACAAAGAAAATCACTATTCTATCCTAATGAATTATGACACAACTTTGCCTTTTTTCAAAGCAACGGATACTGTTATTTCGTAAAATAAAAAAAGCAGACTCCCAATCGCTTTCAGGAAACTGCTCATTTCATTATACTTAAATTCTATTTTGTTCCAAATACAAGGGTAACAACTAAAATAGCAATAATAATACCGAACACATCTGCTAGAAGACCTACTTTTAAAGCATCACCCATTTTTTTAATTCCAATTGCACCAAAGTACACTGTCAATACGTAAAAGGTTGTATCCGTACTTCCTTGTAACACTGATGCAAGTCTTCCAATAAACGAATCTGGTCCATAAACGGCAATTAAATCACTTGTCATTCCGAGTGCAGCTGTTCCTGATATTGGACGGATAAGGATAAGCGGAACAATTTCTGCGGGAATGCCGATTGTGTCCATAACTGGTCTTATCCATTTCATTAACGCCTCCAAGGCCCCTGATGCACGGAAAATTGAAATAGCAACAAGCATTCCAACAAGAAAGGGAATAATAGATACCGCGATCTTGATTCCTTCTTTCCCTCCTTCAACAAAGCTTTCATAAGTGGGTACTTGTTTGAAAGTGCCATATAAAAGAATGAATCCTATCAAAACGGGGATAAATCCAAGGGAAATAAGCGAAATAAGTTCCATGCTTTTCATCCTTTACGACTTCGTCGATTATAAAAATAACGGTCAATCATAACTGCACCTAGCATCGAAATAACAGTTGCGATTAAGGTTGGCACAACGATTTCAGTGGGAGATGCAGAGTTATAGTTCATTCTAATAGCGATGACAGTAGTTGGTATAATGGTGATGCTTGCAGTATTAATAGCTAAAAAAGTAACCATGGAACGGCTGGCTGAGTTTTTCCCACCATTTAAATGTTTCAATTCTTCCATTGCTTTAATTCCAAGTGGTGTGGCGGCATTTCCCAATCCAAACATGTTTGAAATCATATTTGATAATATATAACCCATTGCCGGATGATTTGCTGGTACTTCCGGAAACAATCGTCTCACCAACGGGCGAAATAATTTGGTTAGTTTTACTAGGAGACCTGATTCCTCAGCAATCCTCATCATTCCTAACCAGAATACAAGGATACTAATGAGTCCAATACAAAGAGTAACAGCATCCTGTGCCCCAACAAATATCGCTTTATTTACTTCCTCCATCGTCCCATTAATTAGCGCAAAAATAATACCTACAACAGTCATAAACACCCAGATATAATTAACCATTTATTCTTACACCTATAATCGATAAGAAAATTTCTTTTAATGAATCAAATAGTCCCTTTTTCTTATGAGGTCCACCATCAAAGTAGATAGGTACTTCCTTAACCACTCTTCCATCGAGACTAACGACTGCCTTACCGACTACTTCCTCATGGCCTGCTGTTCTTTCCCAATCTTTAGCTGGCTTATTTAATTTATATTTAATAGAAAATAAGTCCATTTCCTTTTTAGTAGCAGGGAACATGACAGTATTCTTCAAGAATAAATGGTTCTTATAATGCTTGTTTTCAATCTCAACACTCCCCTTAGGTAGTACTTCTACCATATCGAATCCTTTAAAGCCACTCTCATACATAGAAATATGATCATTCCAATCGTCGGAAGCATTAATTGTAACTGCGATTAAATTCATATCACCTTTTGTAGCTGTTGAGACAAGTGTTCTTTTTGCGCGTTTTGTAAAACCCGTTTTTCCGCCTGTAGCATATTTGTATTTTGTTAATAACCGGTTTTTATTCTTCCATTCCCGTTCCCAGTTTTCTGTGGGATTTGGCGCTTTGTGTACCTTAGTACCAGTAATCTCTTGAAACTTTTTATATTTCATAGCATAACGCATAAGAAGTGCCATATCGTAAGGCGTAGAATAATGATCTTCGTGATCATCCAACCCATGGGGATTAGCAAAATGAGTATTTAACATCCCAATTTCCTTGGCTTTTTGGTTCATTAGGTAAACGAATCCATCTAGACTTCCACCTACATGCTCTGCAATAGCTACTGCTGTATCATTGCCAGACCGTAGCATCAAGCCATAAACTAAGTGTTCAAGCATAATTTTTTCTCCTGGTTTTAAATAAACCGAAGATCCTTCTGCCCGTGTTGCTTGTACACTTACTTTTACTAATTCATCCATTTTTCCAGATTCGATGGCAAGAACTGCTGTCATTATTTTGGTGATACTGGCAATTCTCCTTTTAGTGTGGGCATCCTTTTCAAATAGGATACGACCCGATTCTTGCTCCATTAGAATAGCACCGCGTGCACTTACGGAAACGGAAGCATCCACCTTTTGAGGAATGTTTGTGATAAATAATGTGGCCATGAGGGTATAAACAACTAGTTTCCAAATCATTCTCATAAGATTAACCTCGTCCCCTTCTTTATTTTCTTTAAATTTTATGCAGGACAAGGCTTGTTATGACTATTTCTAAGGAAAAAGAAAAAAGCAATTGGATTTCTCTCCAATTGCCCTTTGAGTTTCTTCAGCATTAGAAAGCTGCCCATTTAAGTTCTACAGCCTGTTCCAAACGCATTTCAACGTCATTCCAGTTCACCACATTCCACCAATTGTCTACGTAACTTCCTCTATTATTTTTATATTGAAGATAATAAGCATGCTCCCAAACATCCAGGACAAGCAGAGGAATGGTATCCCATTGCGTTAACAGCATATGTCTCTCAGATTGTAAAATCTCCAGATGTCTTGCACGTGGTGACCAAACAAGGATTGCCCAACCGACTCCTTCAACTTGTTTAGCTGCTTCCGAAAATTGATTTTTAAATTTTTCAAAACTGCCAAAATAGCTGTCAATCTCTGCTCGGAGTATTCCTTGTGGATTTCCTCCCTTTTTCGGCACCATATTCCTCCAAAAAATCGTATGTAGGTAGTGACCTGACCCATGAAAAGCCAATTCTCTAGACCAATGCTTAATAAGGGAAAAATCATTATTATCCCTAGCCTTCTTTAGATTTAATTCAGCTTTGTTCAAACCCTCAACATACGCACGATGATGCTTATCATGATGTAGTTTCATAATCTCTTCAGAGATATAAGGCTCAAGTGCATTATAGGCGTAAGGCAGTTCTGGAAGCGTATGGCCGCCAGGAGGCACAGTTTTTTCTGAAATCCAAATATTTCCTACCTCTTGCTGTTTCCTATTAAAGTAGTTTTCCATTCGTTCATGAATATTCTCTGCTTTTGCCTGAAGACTAAGTAGTTCCTCATCCGATAATTGCTTACCCGTGCTTTCTATTAACTCCGTGAATTCATCCAGTTGCTGCCATAACTCATAGTTCGCTTCTACATTATCCGTTTCAAGAAATCTTCTCATTTCTACATTCCATTTAAATAATTCATTTACATAGTTACTAAACCGATTCATTCCTATCCCTCCTGTTTTGTTAATCTACCTAAGAATATGAAGGATAATTAGGATTATGTATGGTTAGTAAATATAGAACAGGCTGCCCCTTTAACAAAAGGGCAGCCTGTTTCGTTATTTTGATTGAATTATTTTAGTTCGATAGTCTGTTTCATAATACTCAAGTTCTTCTCTTATTCTTTGAAACTCACCTTCGAGACCTTTAACTAATTGTTGGAGGTTCTCAGGGACACTTTTATAGAATTTTATTGAATTTTTTCCTGTATAGGCTGAACGACTATCCTCATACCAAGCATCATTTTTAGGAGAGAAAAACTCTTCAATTACCCGATGAAAAATTTGATAAAGGACTTTTTCTGCTGATGCTTTTTGAAATGGTTCGCTTTGAATGATGACAGAGCAGGCATCCAAACTTTCCTCACAAAAAACAAGTAATTTCCGTAAATTCGAAAGAATTAATCGATTCGTATTTGTATCGCTCTCTTTATGTTGTTCCAATTGCGATATTGTTGTATCATTCAAATACGTTTCTAGTGTATTGATTGTATCGGTTAAAAATCCTTTGACATCACTGAGCTGAGTCTTAACTAATGAATTACCCATACATACCTCCCAAATTTTCCAAAGGTCATCATGCCCTATGCTTTTTGAATATACTCTAGTGGAGAACGCAACTCAAAATGGCCATTTTCTTTAGCAGAAAGTAATATTTCTGGTAGTTTATTATAGTCGATATCTTGAAAATAAGAAGCAAATTCTACCTTGGTATTTATATATAGCCGTTTACGGTGGCGTAACCCAGGATTTTTTATTAAACATACCAGTGCAACGATGTCCTTAAACATGACTTCTATTTCCCCTTGTGACAAAACTGGATCTTGCAGATAGGGTGTAAATTCATGAATAAATTCATCAAAGAAACGCAGGTATAGGACGTGAAGCGTTCGCACCTCCCCATTTTCAACAAAGGTTACTTCACTTCTATTAAAGAAGTCTTCGGAAGTATTTGATTTTTCTTTTTCTAATTCATAGCCCACAATTTCTTTTATTATCAATTAAATCAATCCCCTTTTAGACTTTAACGAATCTTTAAAGAAGGCTGTTTTCGTAAAGATTGTTGTAAAAACCCAAAAGCCGGTTTTTACGTTTAAATAGCTATTTGGCACTTCGAATAAAGTTTGCAAGCTCTTTTCTCT
>JAQSXG010000406.1 GCA_029256785.1 Neobacillus sp. | reverse complement strand
GGTCCAAAAATTCTGACCAGTTTGCCAGGCCACAACAGGAGCTACGACAAACAACAAAAATGCTGCCAATTTAAAAACAAACCAGATAGGATGATCTTTTCTTTCCTTCTTCATAATATAAAATTCTCCTTTCCAAATTATCTTACTAAGTAAATGCTACTTTGAGATAGGCATTTCTCCTAGAATCCATGGATCGACGTGAAATTCCATGGTTATAAATATATTGACACACTTTCTTAAGGTCCTTTAGATCTGCGTCCTCCAAGTTGTTTTGAACGTGAAAGTATACTTGCACTGTTCTATTACTTAAATCTTCAATACTGCACTGTAAGGGGATAGATCGTCCATTACGCCCATGGTTCTGATGCCATAATTTGCGGACAGTGCGACCGGTTTTGTTTAATTTTATTAACCAGTACTCTGTACCATTGTAAATCAAGATCCCTGTAGGTACCTTAAAACAATCTAGTCCATAATAGATGTTGATGTCGTTAAAAATATCTAATGTACACTCTCCTTTGTTAATAGTTTTATTTGTAGTATTCATATAAGTCACCTCACCTTTATATGTTGTGGTTATCTGTTACACATATATTGTGTGGAATAACCTTATATTAGAGATTTTGTGAGAAAACAATTGAGTACTTATTACAATGTCCAACCATAATTTGTAACTTGTTCTGGCGAGCTTTTGCCAGTATGGAGTATCATTTTTATTGTTTGCTATAGCACTATTGCTGATTAGCAATCAATATTACCAATAATTGCAACCGGCAGGAAGCCTTAAAATAATATAACGGGTAATTCTTTTCCTTATCCTTCATATAAAACATACAATCTACTATAAAAGCTCTTCAAGATCAAATATTCAAACATTAAACTTAAAAAAAGAGTAGTTAAGTGTATTTCTACATTTTGCTACTCCTTGCGTAAAGCCAACTACTTCTTTTAAATAAAACTTTTGTTATATTTCGTCTTTAACCTGAAAATGAGAATAATTGCTTGAACTATTTAGCAGTATTCCTTGTATCCAAACTCTTCCAAAAGTTCCTGAAACATTTCCCTCGGTATCATCTGAGAAGCTCTTTCCGGCTTCCGCGAATTCGTCCAAGCATTTTCATTAAACACCCTACTTGAATGGTTATACTTATTAATAACAGCCAACTTTTCACGAACTGTCTCGCAAGCCGATATTACGGGTATATCCCATAAACCCATTCGGTATCCTTGAACCACAGAAAACAGCTTAGTCCAATCTAAATTTGATGTATCTCTCTTATACTCATTTTCTCTATCTTCAAGTTTTAAAAAGAACCTTTGCCACTCTTCAAATGTCCTTATGCAATCAAAAGACTCATTGACTTTTCGATACTTAATGTATTCATCTACTGTCTCAAAGGCTTCCGTGTCGAAATTCGTATATTCATAGTCTATACCATAAATATTTCCTTTGACAGTAACGAAACTATCTTTTATAGGTTTTCTCTTCATGTCAAAGTCAAGTCTCTTATTTACAGTTTTTTCAAAAGTATAAAAATCACAGCCGTTCTTTTGCATCTCTTTGATACTCATAAACTCAGTTGTTGTAGATTCAACCTTTCCTTTTCTCGTCAACACTAGTTCAGCCATCCTATGCCTATCAGCCTCAGAATCCTTTAATTCCCCCGTTACAATACCGCCGTGTGCCAGAACACCTTTTGTACCACCAAAGCCAATATTACAACGTGTTAAAGGATTAATTAATGTAATTTGGTCATGCTTAACAGACCATATTGTAGGGTCATCATTGGTAAGCCATAACCGAGACATCTCAAATAATGATCTAAAACCATAGCAATCGCATTCATTGAGCTGATCCATAGTAGCTTCCGTAATAAATCCATCTGTTGTTACAGAATATGTATTAATACCTTTCAAATGTAGTTGGTTCATCGTTCCTATCAACATGCATCTTACTATATCAGTAATGAGCGATGCTCTTTCAGGTGAAGTAATACTTGAAGAACCTATATCTTCCATATACTCATTCCAACCATCCCAAGTATTTTTTTGAATTACATCCTGAGAAATCTTTCCGTACGAACCAACTACAAATAACTTTAATAAAATCTCTTCAATTGAATTAGGTCCATATATCTTTTTGGCAATCATCCTATCATTTACCATTTGCTTACAGGCATTTCTTAGACTCATAGAAGGCTCATTTTCATTTATTTTTATTCTAGCAATATAACCATACTTCACTTTAATTTTTGCTCCCATCTTAAGAGCCAAATAAAGGCTTGGTCCCGGAGCATAAACTGACTCAGCCTTACGAGGAAAAATTATGCTACCACCTTCATGAATAGCAATACAAGGATATTTTACGTTATCAGGAAACTCAAAATCTACGAGGCAAAACATAGGATCTACAGGACTATGAAAAGCTTGAAGTGTTAATGTTTCATTTTTAAACTCTCTTCCAATAGGCCCTTCTGGATTCTCAAAGTCAATGTCAATAATTAGACACATTGCAGTTGAATATGCATCTTTTAAGTCAAAATCAAATGTCTGTAAGCTTTGAAAAACACCAGGCAGCGAACAAGTATTAAAACCACCGCAATAACATTTCTCAGCAAATCTATGCAATTGTCCTGACAAATAATTTATCTCTACAAATGCTTTAACAGGTCTTAATCCAGAAGGCGTTGATATCTTCCCCTTATCTACACTTTTCATACCACGAAACCTCGATTCAAATATTGATTGATTTATATTACCGTGAATATCTCGAGGAATATTCATGTAACTTGCTATACTTTCTTTCATTATGAATGCACTGCCTGAAGTCGTAGTTAAACACCATTCCGTGTTCACCCCCCAGAGACGAGAACCATACATAAGTGTCACAAGTGCATCCTGAGCTGCGTATGCAAGAAAATCATAGGGATTTTCCAATAAATAACTTTGCATATTTAACTTTATCTCTCTTGCCAATTTGATTTTCGGTACTTCAATACTCTCCCCAAGATCTTCAAGTGATTTTTTATCTGCTGGCGCATAACACATAGTATCACGAAATAGAATACCAACCGGATAAAACTTCCAATATTCACTTGCTGAAGGGATATTTGTCTTATAAGGATAAATTGATGTAGTCCCTCCTTGCATAGATTTCAAATACGGAAGAATACTGCCTCCTTTTTTCCTAAAACCAAAAAGGTCGTCTTTAAAAGCTGATAAATCGACACTGCTTGTATGGCATACAATTGTTAAGGACGTTGCATATTTGTATGAATTCTTGAAATTATTTGTTCTTTTTATGTTACCTGTATCTGCAATAATTAACGGATTTGCTGTTGCTACGAATGTTTTCATTTCAGATTCATTCATATTTTCTCGATTAATAAAATATCTCTCATCTGATCCTTCAAAAAGAGGCATTGCAGCATTAATACAATATCTTCTTGTACTTGAGTAACCATAGTTCACATATTGCTTACCAAAAAACTTTCTTAACAAATCAAGAATCGCACCTATGCAAGTTCTAAGATACAACCGGTTTTTCTTGTCTAATCTTCTTGAAATAAAGCAAATTTCCAGAATCCTGTCATCATCAAGGTATAAAGCAAATTGGTATGACAGAATGACTCGTTCTCCATTTTTAATAGACTGATATTCACAATCATAAGCAATATTTAGACTCGGTTTGTCTTTTCGCACTGCCCTTATACTTGGTAAATTCGGGAATACTGTTAACTTGTTTTGGACGGGGTCAAGGTCAAAATCTTTATATGGGAGTCCCATAGTAGTATCTCGACCCCCTTGATTTTCAATGGCTTCAGGCTCATTTTTTAATGGATGTTTTATTTTATCCATTAATCTTTCCTTGATGTAAACAACTCTATACTTCATGATAAAGTCATTATTATAGTTACAATTTTTTGTCTTCCCTGTATTTCCTTCCTTCCATGGATCTACTCTGAAACATTCTTGATCTGTTGGTCTTTTTTCTTCTAACATAATCACAATCTCCTTTCACAGAGATTGTGCCTATTGATTCTACAATCACTTTGTCATTATTTCTCGGAAATGATTTTAACCACACTTCCTTTCCGTAGAATCATATATACCACCAGTACAGTAGAAAACTTTTAACTACGAATTACGCAAGGTGAAATCGGCTAAGACCATTTTCCCGACCAACGACACACTGTACTGGACAATAATATATATCACTGAATATTCTTGCCTCGAGAAACCATAATTCCCGATAATGGAAATCAGTCTTCTGCTAGGCGTACTGATTCTGCTTAACTACTGGTCACTTGTTATCGGATATGTTATCAAGGCCTTGCCGCTATTGTGGCGCTGAGTAGCCTTGATGTTTTGTCTGATAACAAAGTTGACTAAATCAAGCAAAAAAGAGACCCCAAAGTCGGTTTCTTTAGTCCGGACAGTAGGGTGTAATCACCGCCGGGATACTCAATCACAAGGAAATGGTTAAGAAATCCTTGGGATTGCGGACAAATTATAAAACGGCTATGTATTTACTTTGAAGGTAGAATAATACCGGCAGACCTTTTTAACTCTAAAAACGGAAGCTGCCAACTTCATTCCCGTTGACAGCTTCCCTAACATGTGCGCCTATACAATTAAATAAAAAAACCACAGTCTCGAATTGCATCAAATTGACTAATCATATTTCAAAATTATCAACTAACTCTAACTGGCTGATCATTTTTTGGATTTGTTATTAACTTTTTTAGAGATTTTTGG
>JAQSXG010000405.1 GCA_029256785.1 Neobacillus sp. | reverse complement strand
GAACAGCCATGCAATTCCGGGGTGATTATTATATTACCGGTGATAAGGCTAAAATGGATGAAGAGGGATACTTCTGGTTTGAGGGACGGGGCGATGACATTATTATCAGTTCTGGCTATACAATTGGCCCTTTTGAAGTCGAGGATGCTCTTGTAAAGCATCCATTTGTTAAAGAATGCGCAGTAGTGGCTAGTCCGGATGAAATTCGCGGATACATTGTTAAGGCATTTGTTGTGTTAAAGGATGAGGTAGATGCTAATGATCCGGAACTTACGAAGACACTCCAAGAGCATGTGAAAACATTAACTGCACCATATAAATATCCAAGAGCAATTGAATACCTATCCGAGCTTCCAAAAACAACTTCCGGAAAAATTCGTAGGATTGAACTGCGGCAAAAAGAATTGCAATCTCAAAAATAGTGAAATAGATCGGGCAGACGGAATCAGCGTCTGCTTTTTTGTGCCAAAAGTTGTAATTCAAAAACTGCCCTTTTTTAAAGATTTCGATGTATAATGGAAAATATTTCGATCATTGAAAGAATAGAGGCAAAGAAAAGTGAAGAAAAAGAGTGAAACACAATTGGGAGTCATATACGCAGGATTTTCCTATTTGCTATGGGGTTTATTTCCTGTTTATTGGAAGCTATTAGGGGAAGTAAGCTCAGGTGAAATTCTTGCTAATCGTGTATTTTGGTCGTTTATCTTTATGATAGTCGTTTTGTATTTAACAAAAAAGCAAGGTTTATTTCTTCATACCTTTAAGGGGTTTGCACAGAATAAAAACCAAATGTATGCATTAATCATCGCTTCATTAACTGTTACTGCCAATTGGTTTATCTATATTTGGGCAGTAAACAACGGGCATCTGATTGAAGCGAGTCTTGGTTATTATATCAACCCGCTTGTTAGTATATTATTGGGAGTGCTTGTATTAAAAGAAAAATTAAACATCTATCAGTACATTGCTTTCATTTTGGCAACTATCGGAGTGTTAATTATATCAATATCACATGGGAAGTTTCCTTGGGTTGCAGTTGCCCTTGCACTAAGTTTTGGTGTTTACGGCTTGGTGAAAAAAATGATTAATGTTGACTCTTCTGTCGGTCTAACGTTAGAGACTCTGGTATTGACACCAGTAGCGGCTATATATATGTTTTATTTATTTCTTAATGGCTCCAATTCCTTTTTGTCTTCAGGTATAGAAATAGATTTGTTATTAATAGGTGCAGGAGCAGCTACAGCTGTGCCACTTTTGTATTTTGCTAAAGGTGCTCAAAAAATTCCTTTATCTCTCTTAGGATTTTTGCAATATATTGCACCTACAATCATGCTTCTATTAGGAGTATTTGTCTATAATGAACATTTCTCAAAAATCCAGCTCCTTTCATTTACATTCATTTGGTCTGGATTAACCATATTTTCTCTATCTAAAACCAAACTATTATCTGAAAGAGGAAAAAAACTACACAGGGCATAAAATTACATTAGTTTGCTGTCTTAAAAAAGGCTGACGAAATAAATCGACAGCCTTTTTGTATTATAAGAAGGTACGCTTAACTTTTTCCCAGAAGGAATTGTCTCTTAGTTTCAATGTTTTAATTTTTTTATCACTAAGTTTAATCTGAATTTTATCAACATGACGAATACTAAGTGCTTCATTATCTAGTCCCATGGTTGGGTAATCGTTACTATCATTTTTATCCGAAAAAACCTTAAGGGTAAGCGTACGCTCTCCGCTAAGAATAAATGGTGCGCCTAAGGTGCGATATTTATTATTATTTAGCGAGGCAACTTCAGTAACCTGCATACATGGAAGCAATGGATCAACAATCGCTCCGTGTACAGACTTATTATAGGCAGTACTTCCTGTTGGTGTAGAAACAATCAATCCATCACCACGGAAGGTTTCAAAATGCAACTCATCAACAAATACATCTAGAACAAAGGTTTTAATAATGGATGAGCGAATACTAAACTCATTTAGACACGGAAAGGTCCCTTGTCCATCGACCTCTACTTCAATCAATGGATAACGGCGAACTTCTAATTGTTCATTGGCAACTGCCTCGACCATTTTTGTGGAATCATCAAGTTTAAAATCACAGTACATACTTAATATATCTTTTGTTGTAATGCCAGCGTAAAGGCAATCTTCCCGAAAACCAGTTTTTCGAACGGCTTGTAGAAAAGTACCATCATCACCAATGCTAGCGATAATATTAGCTTCACGATGGTCTTTTACAATTGTTAGACCATATTTTTTAGCAGACTCATCAAGATCAGTCAGTTTTAGTTGATTTTCAGAATCTAGCCTATGGTAAAAGTAAATATTACGTCTATGTCCCATTATGATCCTCCTAGCGAATGTGTAGTCTGTTAAAAATTACCCATTTACAAGATAAAATTTGTTAGAATGATACTGGGCATAATTAGTTTATCATTTCTTTGAATGAATATGAAATCATCAAATGATTTAAAGATGGTTAAAAAAGGGAGGGTATAAAAGAATGAATGGAAAACGTTGGGCGGCTTTAGGAATTGCTGCGGTATTATTTTTTGTATCGGTAGTAATAAATTCTTTATCTGCTTTTGCCTTTAAAGGTGTCGAAACAGATATTAGTGATCTTTTGGCCTCGGCAGAAATGCCATTTACAGAGGAAGTTGTAAAAGAAGGAAGCGAAATGAAGAAAATTGTTGTTCTTGATGTGAATGGGGTGATTCAGGATACAGGTGAATCGGATTCGATTTTTCAAACATCGGGGTATAATCATCAAGGGTTTATGAAGCAATTAAATTATATTAAGGAAGATGACACCATTAAAGGGGTAATCATTAGAGTGAATACTCCAGGTGGTGGTGTAGTTGAAAGCGCTGAAATTCATGATAAACTAACTGAAATTCAAAAAGAAACGAAGAAACCAGTATACATATCAATGGGGGCAACGGCAGCTTCTGGAGGCTATTATATTTCAGCACCTGCAAAAAAAATATATGCAAGTCCAGAAACGCTTACCGGCTCTCTTGGGGTAATCATGGAAGGAATCAACTATGCAGGGTTAGCTGAAAAATATGGAGTCGACTTTGTCACGATCAAGAGTGGGAAATATAAAGATATTATGAGTCCATCAAGGGAAATGACTGAAGAGGAACGACAAATACTTCAAAAGATGATTGATAATTCTTATGAGGGATTTGTAAAAGTAATTTCTGAAGGACGGAAGATGACAACAGAACAGGTTAAAGAACTGGCAGACGGCAGGATTTATGACGGCCGCCAAGCAAAGGAACTAAATCTTATTGATGGATTTGGCTATTTAGAGGATGTCATTGAGGCAATGAAAAAGGATGAAAAACTGCAAGGTGCAAAGGTTATTCGTTATACCGATTCAGTTGGATTTGGTTCTTTGTTTAGTATGAAAGTACAAAGTGTATTGAGTGATAAGACTGAAGGGGCAGGATTAACGGAACTGCTTTCTAGGCCAAATTCACCAAGGCTCATGTATTTGTATGCGGAATAGGAGTTGGGTAACTAATGGAATGGAATGATAATCAGACACCTTCAGTTCAGGTAAATGAAGACCTGCCACCGGATAGCGAAGCGGGTGAAACAGTCTCATCGTCCGAAATTCAACAGATAAAAAATCGGAGGAGTCAGACCTTAAGATTTGCCGGTTTTTGGATGAGATTCTGGGCCTACATCCTTGATTTAATTGTGGTGGGAAGCATTGAGAGATTATTAATAAAGCCACTCTTTCGACTAATGGATGTTCCATTAGCGGAATTCAACATGTTTGCTCCCATTTCAATTGCATCTGCTGTCGTCTTTTATTTATATTTTGTTCTGATGACAAAGTATTTTAATCAGACACTGGGTAAAATGGTGTTTGGCTTAAAAGTTATTGATTTAAAAGGAGAAGCTCTCTCATGGAATACCATACTTTTTCGCGAATGGATTGGCCGTTTTATATCAGCAACCATTTTTGTCGGGTATATCATCGTTGCCTTTCTACCGAAGAAGCAAGGTCTCCATGACCTTTTTACAGAGACAACCGTTATACATGTGGAGCGGTAATTTGATCGTGTAAAATAAACCTGACAACTTCTAAGTTGTCAGGTTTATTTTTTTTTGTAAGGGTGATACTAGTAGGCTGAAAGGTTGTGAATGAATTTGAGTTGGCTATATATTTCTCTTTTTATACTTTTTATCTTATTACTCATTATACTTTTTACAAAGCTGACCATTTTCATTAATTATTATCACCACAATGATAATGATGACTTGAAAATTGAATTTAAAGTTTGGGGAATAGTTAAATATAAACTAAATGTACCTCTCATTAAAATTGATGATAATTCTCCTTCTCTTGTGATAAAAGGAAATACACAAATGGGAGAAGCACCTGAGAACCAATCCGAAACGAAAGCAAAGCAAATAGTTCCTGATGATGTGATTAACAATTTGAAAAATGTAAAAGAGATAATCCAACATGTCGTTAGCATGCATGTCATAGTGCGAAAGTTTATGAGAAAAGTGTCAGTAAAACAATTTGAGTGGCATTCACTGGTTGGTGTTGGGGATGCCGCACATACAGGAATGATATCTGGTGCATTATGGACCTTAAAGGGAAGTATTTTAGGCATAGTAAGTCACTATATAAAATTGAAAGAAATGCCTAATTTATCGGTAACACCCCATTTTCAATTTACTATCATTCAAACCAGATTATCATGTATTTTTCAGTTTCGAATCGGGCATGC
>JAQSXG010000404.1 GCA_029256785.1 Neobacillus sp. | reverse complement strand
GGCAACCCAGGAATGGGCGGACCACCAATGGGAATGAACATGGGCAACCCAGGAATGGGCGGACCACCAATGGGAATGAACATGGGCAACCCAGGAATGTCCGGACCAATGGGAATGAACATGGGCAACCCAGGAATGGGCGGACCACCAATGGGTATGGACATGGGCTATCCAGGAATGGGTGGACCAGCACCGTATGGTCAAATGCCTTATGGCTATCCGCAAATGGGTCCAGCACCACAAGTAATGGGAGCACAAGACTTTGAATCGCCAGATATGGGAGCTGCACAGATGCCATTTATGCAACAGCCATATCCAGGACCAGGAAATCTACCAGTAGGTGCTGGCGGAGATTGTGGTTGTGGAGGACCAGTACCAGGGCCAGCACCAATGCAACCAGAATTTATACCGCCAACTCCACCAATTTATAGCGCGCCCTATACAGGACCAACAGATATGGCTCAGCCGCCATACATGAACCCGTATGGAATGGGGCCAATGGACGGCAATCAGTTTGGAATGCAACGTTATCATGACGAAAGTAATGAGTATGACTTTTAACAAAAAAGGAGACGATGATTATTTCATCCGTCTCCTCTCTTATTTTAGGTCGCATTTTCGAGAAGACATTATAGAAATGGTGCCGTTTCGTAAAAGTGTAATTTTGTTAAAAACAACGAAGAATGCATATATGTTGAAAGGGTATCAAACACTTAACCGGCTTAAACTTCAGGAAGCTTTCACACGCACTCTAAAAAAAGAAGGATTTTCAAGCACCTATCAATTTGTAAAATTACCTTTTAATGAAACGCTCCACTTCGATGGATACTACTATGGAGGAATTGAATACATTCATCCACATAAAATACCCTTTACCTTTCAGACTCAGAAAAACCGGCAGGAGGGAATTGAACTACTTGAACAATTCCACGAAGTGACCAGGTCTTTTGAATCACGCTATCGAACACTCATTCCAAAAAATAAGATTATTGAAAAGTGGAAGGAAAGGACCAATATTTTTGTAAATAACCTTCCTGCTCTAAGGTATTTTATACATGAGCAATACTTAACGGAAATGTTATCATGGGCTAACTGGTCGCTAAACGGAATGGAAGAGAATCAATCCTTTTTTTTGAAGGAACCATTTGTCGTTCTTCATTCAGATGTGGCCCATCATAATTTCTTACGCGATAAACGGTGGAAACTACACTTAATTGATTTTGATTTAATTAGTATTGGTCCGGAAGTCTTGGATTATTTACAATATGCAAATCGTATTCTTCCTCATCTAGATTGGTCGGTTGACCGCTTAAAAACTCACAACAAATTTGATTCTTTGTTAAAGCAAGAAGCCTTTTTATATGCCTTAATCTTTCCAGCAGATATTTTTCGGGAATGGAATAGACTAATCCGCGAAAAGTCCTATACAGATCCTCAAAAATATAATCAAGTAATGGAGTTAACAATCGGACAATTTTTATCAAGAAAAAGATTTATCGATGGTATTAAAAAGACACTGTGAGTATCTGGTCTATACTGGCAGTATGAAATCTCCTCTAGTTTCACAACCTAAACGTGAGCATAACGAATGCTCACGAATGTTAGAGGAGGTTTTTTCGCTTGAATAAAAAGCAATGGATGATCCCTCTATCAGCCATCATTGCAATGGGGCTGGCAGGTTGTTCGAATGATGACCATGCATCAAATAATAAAGGAAATAAAGTTACCGGAAATCCAGTGGGCTTTTACTCCAATGAGAATCACAAGGATAATCCAAATGGTTACCCTACTGATAATGATGGTCCGTTAACAGAGATAATGGATCACCAAGTAGGTATAGAGGATCAGGAAAATAACCGTATTCGAAGAGACCAGCTTCAGGTAAGGGATGAAAACGGTAATCCGCCTAACCCAACCAAACCGCTTGCGAAAAATGATAGTTTCTTCCGGCGCGACAATCGTTTTAGTACAAGTGATACCAATTACCATGGACATACGAACCAAAAAATCGGAAATACAAAAACTGAAACAGATCCAGAATTTCAGGATAATGTAACCGAAAAGATTAAACGGAAAGTAGCTGGCATAAACAATGTGCAGCAAGTACGTTCCGTCATTTATGGCAATATGGTTACTGTTTCTGTTGAATTAGCAAATAACAAGCAAAAAGACGAAACGGAAAAAGCGATTCGTAACGCTGTAATGCCTTATGTAAATGGCAGGTCCGTACAAGTGATCACTGATGACGGCGCACTCGGCCGTGATCGTAACCGAAACAATGATATTCAGCATGAAGAGCATAACAATTAATCAGAATGAAGGGACAGGGACAGAGTAATTTTGCTTTGTCCCTTCTTTAGTTTTTTACATAAGGATAAAAAGGGAAAAAAAGGCTACACTAGTACTGAAAGTTATCAAGATTATTAAAAATAAGAGGTGATTTTGCATGAGGTTCAATAGGATGATAGTGCTTTCGCGGCTGTGTATTGCCACTGTAGCTGTTATTCTCTTCATGTTTATCGGAAGGGTACCAGGGATTGTTTTGACTGGTTCCGCCACGCAAATCGATGACTATCATGATCAGCAAAAGACGGAACCTCAGCAAGTGACAATAATCTTGGAACGAGTATATCTTGATGGTGAAATCAGTGAGGAATCAATCCTCGAGTCGTATTGGTCAATTGAGAACTTCTGGGCAAAGTATGACCAATGGCAGTTAGTCGAAATGGATGAAGACAAGATGGTATTCAGAAAAATAGAGGATGATATCTCGCCATTACTAAAGACAAATGGCTACTTTGGCCTGACTGATAATGGCGTATTGACCATATTTAATGGCAGACCAGGAGGTTCAAGAATCATCCAATCGTTTTTTCAAATAGATGTAAAAAAGCTTGAAAGTAAGATACAAGAAGAGTTATTGAAGGGAATTCCAATAAAAACAAAGGATCGGTATGTAGAAGTACTTGAAACCTTTAAAACTTATTCAATCGAAGAATAACATCAAACAGACTGAGACCCCCTCAGCCTGTTTTTTTGTTTTCTCATCCAAAAGTTGTAGATAATGTTCAAGCTTTTTTCGGAGGGAAGAATTTCCAGAATCCTTTAAGCTAGTGATAACAAGTTAAAACTTAAAGGAGAGATACCAATGTTAAATAATAAAGTAGTCATGATTACAGGTGCATCAAAGGGATTAGGAAGAGCGTTGACACTAGCGTTTGCAAAAGAAGGGGCTCGTTTAGCTATTTGTTCAAGGTCCGCACAAGAATTACTCGCAGTTAAAGCAGAGGCGAAGGCTTTTGGTGCTGAGGTGCTTGCTGTTGAAGCCGATATTTCACTTACTAGAGATGTGGAGCGATTTGTTGCATTGGCGGAGGAGGCTTATGGGAAAATTGATGTTCTAATAAATAATGCATCCATTCTCGGACCAAGTCCAATGCCTTTGTTACTTGACTATCCTGAAGCGGATTTTGCTGAAGTAATAAGGGTCAATACCATATCACCGTTTTTAGTGGCAAGAAGAGTGATTCCGGGAATGCTGCAGCGTAATCAAGGTTCGATCATCAATCTAACCTCCGAAGCTGGAAACACCGGCTATGCCGGCTGGGGAGCTTACGGCATTTCAAAATTTGCAGTCGAGGGACTCACGGAAACATGGGCAGATGAATTATCCTCAACAAATGTTCGTGTGAACATGGTTGACCCTGGAGAAATGGATACCCAAATGCACCGTTTAGCCGTTCCTGATTGCGATTATCCATTAGCTAAGCCAGAAGATGTCGTTGAAGTTTTCCTTTATTTAGCTTCGGATAAATCAGCTGGAATTAACGGACAGCGGTTTGAAGCCCAAGAATTTATCGGGGGTGATGAATAATGGGAGCAACAGCATTCGATTTCTTCCTTCCTTCTAATTTAAATGCCTCACAACCTCCTGAAAGACGGGGGCTAAGAAGGGATCATGTAAAAATGATGGTGCTTGACAAGCTAACAGGAGAGGTTAGGCATGACCAATTTTTCCAGCTGGCAAATTATTTAAAGCGTGGTGATTTGCTCGTATTGAATAACAGTCGGACTATTCCTGCGGTACTTCAAGCTATGGTACAAAGGGATACAATTCCTATCAAGGAAAGGATAGAAATTCGGTTAGCGAAGCGTCGGACGGAGGAAATTTGGGATGTGCTAATTGTTTCAAATGAAGTACAACAAGGGGATACACTATTATTTTCACCTGAGTTATCAGCTTCTGTCATCGAATATCCAAATAATAGCCCGTTAAAGACAATCAAATTTTCCTGTAAAGGAACAGAATTGTTTAATCGTATTTATGCCCTTGGTGAACCGGTCCGCTATGAGTATATCAATCAAGCATGGGAGTTGGACTACTATCAAACCGTATTCGCCAGCCAGCCTGGATCTGTCGAGATGCCTTCTGCAGGTAGAGCCTTCAGTTGGGAACTGTTCTTCAATCTGCAGCGAAAAGGAATTGAACTTGATTTTATCCAGCTTCATACTGGGCTTAGTTATTTACTTGATGACGAATATGAACCTTCACCTTTAGATAATTATGAAGAATATCAGTTGGCTGAAAGTACTGTAGAGAAGATTGTAAAAACAAAACTGGCTGGCGGAAGTGTGATCGCAGTTGGCACAACTGTCGTGAGAGCCCTGGAGAGTGCGGCACTGTCTGGGATGATATCTGGTGTGACGAACCTTTATATTACCGAAAGCTATCCGCTGAAATGGGTAGATGGAATTATCACTGGCTTCCACGAACCAAAAGCAAGTCACCTTGATATGCTAAAT
>JAQSXG010000403.1 GCA_029256785.1 Neobacillus sp. | reverse complement strand
TTGAAAAGTCAGAAAATGAAGTGATTGTAAAAGGCGCAAAAGAGTCCTTTAATGAAAAGGTAATTGACAATATTGCACTCATTCGTAAAAAAATAAAAAGTGAAAAACTTATCATTGAGGCACAATTAATTTCAAAACGTTCAAATAATAGTGTTTTCCTAGCCTATGAAAAAGACTTGGTGAATGATGATTTACTAAAAACAATAAAAGATAAATTATCTAAACTAGATGTGGATAAGATTCTCGATTTAAGTATTCTAGAACAGTATCTTGAAGAAAGACCTAGATCCTTATTTCCAACGACTTTATATACGGAACGCCCAGACCGGGCTGCATCCTTCATTGAAGAAGGTCATGTGGTGTTATTAATGGAAAATTCACCAAGTAGTTTGATTCTACCTGCTACCCTGTGGTCATTATTACATTCACCAGAAGATCATTATCTTCGTGCACCCTATGGTAATTTTATTCGGATTCTGCGATTTGTAGCCTTGTTTATTGCGGTTTTTACCTCTTCTCTTTATATTGCCATTACAAATTTTCATGTTGGAATGATTCCGCCGGATTTGTTAATGGCAATTGCAGGGACAAGAGAACGTGTCCCATTCCCATCCATCATTGAAATCCTCATGATGGAGTTAGCCTTTGAACTTATTCGCGAAGCAGGACTACGTGTACCATCACCGATTGGTCCAACAATAGGTATTGTTGGAGCATTAATTCTAGGTCAAGCGGCCGTTCAAGCCAATATTATTAGTCCGATTGTTATTATCGTTATTGCTCTAAGTGGCTTAAGTTCGTTTATTATCATTGATATAAGTATGAATTTTGCGATTCGCTTAACACGATTTATTTTTATATTGGGTGCAGGTTTTATCGGGATCTATGGTTCTACCGCATTATTTATTGTTTTCCTATTTTATCTAGTATCGTTAAGATCATTTGGTACTCCTTACTTTGCGCCAATGACGCCGCATTATTTTTCATCTAAGGATTTACTTTTACGTCATGTGCCAATTAAAGAAAGGTTTCGTCCAGGATATTTAAAACCAAAGGATATGGTCAGACAAGGAAAGGGATAAAATCATATGAATAAGCAACCCGGAACACTTGGTATTCGCGAGTTTATTGCCATCGCTGTATTAATGGTCGGTGCGAAAGCTACTGAAGATACACCAGCATTTCTCTATAGTCAATTACAAAACGCATCATGGATGATACCCATCCTATCAGTAGGGATGATTTGTCTTCCTATCTACCTATTATTAAAGACCATGTCGGTGTTTCAAGATAAAAATTTGTTTAGCGTCATACAAAAGTTGTTTGGTAAGTATATCGGATTTGTTGTGTGTCTCCTCATTCTTTTCATTAGTTCATACGCGATTACTTTTGATACTCGTACGTATACCAATATAATCCGGTCCTATTATTTTACAACTACACCACACATCATCATCTATGCTGTTTTAATGTTCACATGTGCGTATGGTGCAAAAAAAGGAATACAGAATGTGGGTTCGGTTTCGTATCTTATCGTTTTCTTTTCGATTCTCTCTTTGTATCTAGCACTATTAATTAGTACGCAAGAAAGCAATTTAAATTCCATTTTCCCTATTTGGGGTCCAGGGAAAATGGAAATAGTAAAGAATAGCTCACTTAATTTAACGATTTTTGCAGAGTTTTTTATATTAGCCATGTTGAGGCCGTATATGTCCTCGACTAAAGAATTTAAAAGGGGTACCTGGATTGCTTTATTTTATATTGCTATCCAAATTAGTGTAGCAGTTTTTATATACATCTGTATGTTTGATATATCCTTAAGCGGAATGGACTATCCCTTCCATTCAGCTATTCGTTATATTTCACTCGGGACGTATCTACCAAATATAGAGATCATTTTCTTCATATTATGGGTTATGTCTGCATTTATTCGGTTTGCGGCATTTTTGTACATCAATGCTCTTATGTTTGGACAGATTTTTAAAATTAAGGATTATGAATACTTAATCCCTTCGCTCGCAACGATCTATTTATTGATTGGAATCATACCAGAAACACCTATTGCGGTGAGTCTAGAATTAAAACCGCTTCTCAGAATTGTAGCTGGGCCTACTTTCAGTGCCATTTCTATTATGTTATGGTTGGTGGCGCTGTTAAAAGGAGAATTTAAGCATGCAAAAAACAAGAATAGTTTGTAAATATCTATTGTTATTCGTTATTGTATGCACGTTAACAGGTTGTTGGGATCATGTTGAGCTTGAAGATAAGTCTTATGTAATTGGGTTAGGAATTGATAAATCTGAACATGAGGGGAAAATTAAGGTAACTATGTTATTAGCCAATCCGGAAGTAGGAAGTTTGCAAGGTGGCGGTGGTTCAACGGAAAAGCCAAGGGAAATCATTTCATTTGATGCCAATGATTTTATCGCTGCGAAAGGAACGGCTAATTCCACTATCTCGCGAAGTATTAGTTATGAATTATTACGAATTATAGTTGTCTCAGAGGAATACGCAAGAGATTCAAATTTCATTACGACAATCTATGATGTAGTTAAAGATAGAGAAATTCGTTTAAATAGTTATTTAGCAGTATCGAAGGAAAATTCATCCGAGTATTTTCTTAAGAATAAGCCTCGGATGGAAACAAGACCACATAAGTATTTTCAATTCATGGTGGAGCACGGGATTGAAAACGGACTTATTACTGACTCGACCTTACTTCGTTTTTTTAAAACTATGGAAAGAGGAACAGACCTATTTTTAGCGATGTATACATCCGCAGTAAGGGAAAAGGATCCTGAAATTAAATGGGAAGATGAATACATTGCTGGTCAAGTGAATGCGACAGGTGAACTTGATGATACACAATTTATTGGTGCAGCTGTCTTTAAGAATGGCATGATGATCGATACCCTTACAGGTCAAGAAACACGGACAGTTAATATTCTTGATGATACCACGAATATCAGTGATATTTTAATGAATATTCCTAATCCCTTTTCAGACAAAGAGAGACAAATTACTGCCAGAGTGATGAAAAATGAAAATAATAAAATCAAAATGGAGTTAAAGTCAGGTAAGCCCAAGATTTTTATAACAATTCCTTTGATTTTGGAAATTATGTCTAATCCTTCAAAGGTGGACTTTACTGAGAAAAAAAACCAAAAAATCTTGGAAAATCAAATTACTGAACATATTAAAAAGATGAATGAAGAGTTGTTTAAAAAAACACAAACCCAATTAAAGGGTGCACCATACCCATTAGCCTTTTATGCTCGTAAATATTTTGGGACCATCCAAGAATTCGAGAAATTTAATTGGACAAAATCATACCTCAATGCTGACATTATTGTAAATCCAGATATTGAAATTATTGATTATGGTAAAAAGGTAAAAGAATCAAAAAAGATGGGGGATTAGGGTGACTTTATTAATTTTAATTTCTTTGTTAGCCATAGCGGTATATACCAGTGGATTCGCCGTTACTTTATGGAAGGAAAAGCAAAAGGGTGGTGCGCTAGCAGTTTTCTTCCTAGTGCTTTCGATAGTTGTCCTTCCATTTTTTACGATTTTCTAAAATAATAGTTGAAGTCTTTCAAGGACTTTTTGTGCGGAGATAATATTGGAAAATAGCTAATAAATAAGCAACAAGTTAAAAGAAGATTTTCTTTTTTCTTGTTGCTTTTTTTTTGAATTGCTTAGGGGAATCAAAAACTTTTTTAATTTGTGAGTACAAGTTAAAATGATTAATAGGTTATTACTATTGGCAAGTTAGCGGTGATAATTCTGGTTTAAAACCAGATGATACATATTAGGAGGTTTTCTAAAGTGGAAATAGGTTTAAGTACGTTTGTTGAGACAACACCAGATGTTGAAACGGGTGAAGTCATCAGCCATGCACAACGAATTCGCGAGGTTGTTGAAGAAATTGTTTTAGCTGATCAGGTAGGGTTGGATATCTTCGGTGTTGGGGAACATCACCGTGAAGATTATGCGGCATCTTCACCTGCAGTCGTCCTAGCAGCAGCAGCGTCGCAAACGAATCGGATAAGACTGACTAGTGCGGTAACAGTACTTTCTTCTGCTGATCCTGTACGCGTATTTCAAGATTTTGCTACTCTTGATGCCATTTCTAATGGACGTGCTGAAATTATGGCTGGACGAGGATCATTTATTGAGTCCTTTCCGTTATTTGGCTATGACTTAAAAGATTACGATACTCTATTTGATGAGAAACTGGAGTTACTATTAAAAATTCGAGAGTCTGAAAAAGTCACTTGGAAAGGCGGACACCGACCGGCCATAAATAATCTTGGTGTGTACCCAAGACCAGTTCAAAATCCTTTACCAGTTTGGGTTGGAAGTGGTGGAAATCAGGAATCAGTCATCCGTGCAGGCTTACTCGGGCTGCCATTAGTCCTAGCAATTATCGGAGGTAGTCCGTTACATTTTGCACCGCTAGTCCAGCTATATTGGAAGGCTGCCGAACATGCCGGTCATGATTTGTCGAAACTGTCAGTTGCTTCTCACTCACACGGTTTTATAGCGGATAGCACGGAAGACGCGGCAGATAAATTCTTTCCTTCAACCCAGCAGGCTATGAATAAGTTAGGAAAAGAGCGTGGATGGGGAAGGTATGATCGCTCTAGCTTTGATGCGGCGCGAAGTTTCGAGGGTGCATTATACGTAGGGGATCCGAAAACTGTCGCTGAAAAAATAATCCATTTGCGCAAGAATGTCGACATCACACGCTTCATGCTACACGTCCCAGTTGGAACGATGCCTCATGACGAGGTTATGCGCGCGATTGA
>JAQSXG010000402.1 GCA_029256785.1 Neobacillus sp. | reverse complement strand
GAATTGATAACTAAGGATGAAGAAGATGATGGGATAGGTGCACCAGTTGAAGTTACAAAAAATGTTCAAACAAACATTGAGCCTTCAACTGAATTAAAGGCATTGTATAATGAATATGCAAACAAGAAAGATGACCAACTTCTAGCAGGTTTGTCACCATTGGATATATTTAAGTTGTACTTTTATGCAAAGGATTTGGAGGATTCTGAAACGACTTATGCTCTATATATAAAAGGAGAAATGTTTGGTACTCCTTCCGAAGAAGAATACTTTGGCGATCCTGAATTTTATGGTGCGAAATTTAATGAAAACGATAAAAAGTTATATGCTGGGCTGCAACAAGTTAAAGAGTTCAAAATCAATTATTTATACGACAAGGAAGTAATAATCACTTGGAAGGGCCAAGAAGGCTCACTCCCAGCATTTCGATTGATTAAAGATCCTAAAGTGGATGTTTGGAAAGTCAGCTGGCTTCCAATGCAATAAAAGGGGAACTGTAACAGAGATGGGCGCTAATCTAAATTAGGATTAGCGCTCTTTTTGTTGAAATTATTGTATCAATGGACAAACAGGGGTGTCTGTCACTTCACGAAGTATAGCGATTCTAGTGATAATCAAATGTCGCAAGCATTACAGTTAGGAAACAGACTGAATAGAGATTTGAAGTCCTACAGATTTGGATTAGGGAACTACTGAAACCCATATTGAACAATGGATTGGATAGATATTGAGCAAATTGCGATACCTTACTTTCGTCACAGAATGTTAAATTATTGTCAATCTGCCCCGGGAGCCTTACCTTAATGTAATCCATTTATAACGAATTGAATCTTGGATTAGTTGACATTCTTTTCTACCTCTTTTTATGTTAGGTAAAAACTTTCATTAAGAAATACATAAATCCGCCAAAAAAAACAAGAATTCCAAAGAAAGCAGCAATACCAATTACTGTTTCTCTTTTTTGCAGTTTTTTGTACTCTTTATAAGTAATTTCGCCTTTTGCAAACCTTACCCCATTAGGATTAGGTTCTACAGTATATAGCGTTCCGTCCTTATCTTCAAGGACCACTCTGGTTATTAATGCTGCTCCATTTCTCGTGTTATCACCTTGTGAATAAGATCCTTGAACGCTACCTCCAGAATAATCTACCCTTATAAAATCGTATACAGAACTTTTCTTTATCTTTTCGAACATTTCATAAGCTTGTAGTTCAATAAAATTATTTGGAGCACACACGCATATCACCTCGTTATATTAATTAAAGGCGCGTTGTAAATAAATCTATTTAATCCATTTTTCCTTTAACCTAATAAATTTACTTCGACCAACTTTTAATTTATTGTATGGTTACCAGTACATTTTGACAACAAAAACCCTGTTTTGTTGCCTTTATTTTCTTTTCAATAAAACTTCACTCACTAAAGTAGACATACAATGGTTTTCAAATGATAAAGGACCCTTTTGACCTCTTAACCATTCCGTTGGTTAAAAAGTTTGTCAAAAGTAAATGGTATCCAGGAATCTTCCAATGGATTGTCATTACTGTGTTTTCGATCCGAGAAAGTTTGCAGATAAACTGAATTTTTTATTACAGATTTTAGGATTTCGAAGATAATTGAGGAATAAAAAAGGCCCTTAATTAAACCATAAAGTTTAATTAAGGGCCTTCAAAAATAATAACATGACAAATTCTACTCAAATTATGAAAGTATTTTTCATAAATAAACATGAACACGGTGAATTTCTCTAATTATGACCATGGCAAGCCTTTGCGAATTTGTTTTAAAAATTTATTGTGATATACATTAACTGGTTCAATTTTTATTTAGTTGGTGATAATTCACTTTCTGTTACCCATTTATGATTTGTCACTTTTTCTCCATCTGTGGTAGTAAAATCAACCATATATACTGTCGTTGCTTCTGCTGAATCAATTTCAGCTGTTACTCCACCCATTCCTTCCATATGTTCTGCATTTATCTTAACTTTCGCCCCTGGTTTAAAGGGTTCTTCTCCCGCCTTTTGTATTTCCTCGTGAATTACCCATTTATGGTTTTCCACTTTTTCCCCACCATCTGTTGGAGTATAAGAAATAGTATAGACTGTTGTTTCATATGCACCCACAATTGTTGCCTTAGCATCCTTCATACCTTCCATGTGGTCTGATTCAATAATTGCTTGTGTACCTACTTTATATTTAGGATTTTCAGCGACCTTTAAACCTTCTGGAACTTCACTTGAGCCTGAATGGTTCATATTAGAGTGAGCATCATGAGTGCTCTCATTGGATGCAGAGTCTTCTTTTTTCTCACTAGTTTCATTATTAGCATTTGAACATGCTCCCAAAATTAAGAAGAGAGAAGTCAACAATAAGAAACTTGATTTTTTAAAATTTATTTTGAACATCTAATATCTACTCCTTTTCCTTGTATTTAAACCTTTTACAGATTATCACAAAATTGTGCAGAAATTATGAAAAGAGATTATAAACCATCATAATTTTACTATATCCATATTGGTTACCTTTTCTAACTATATACAAATTAAATTTTTAATTAGATATTCAAATCTGCAAACATTCTTCATATTTTTCGATTCGGACTTGGCCTCGCTATTGTAAAGCAACTAGTCAAAGCCCATGGTGGTGAGATTAAAGTTGCAAGTCATGTTGACAGGGGCACTTGTTTCACCCTCATTTTAAAAAATGATACTGATAATTTTTGATCATCAAATGTAAAATGACCTTTTTATTAGCTAATACTTTGATACATTTAGCAAAAACAGTCTATTATTTTTATTAATAATTAGTAACTATTTTACCAAGAACGAACACAAAAAAGCAGATTCCATTCGGAATCTGCTTTTTTAGCATGTTTGTAATACTTTTTCATCCACTTGGTTATTTTTAACGCTTTGCGTTTTTTTTCCAAAAATGATGCTGCGATCGCATATGGATTCAACGTCTTTTTGATCATGTGACACCATAATACAGGTCATGTCAGCTGTTTTCAAAATCCTGCGAAGGTCCTCCCGTATGCATTCCTTTAAGTCCGAATCGAGGTTACTAAAAGGTTCATCCAATAATAATACATTCGGCTTTGGTGCTAGTGCTCTAGCTAGTGCAACCCGTTGCTGTTGTCCTCCACTCAGTTCATGCGGAAATCTATTTTCAAAATCCTTTAATTGGACTAACTCAAGCATTTCAATTAAACGAAGCTGCCGTTCTTTTCTTGATAACCGAGATAGGCCGAAAAGAATATTATCCTTTACTGACATATGAGGAAACAATGCATAATCTTGAAAAACCATTCCTACCCCTCTGTTTTCTGGCTGGATGAATAACTTTTCGTTTACAACTATTGTATCAGCTATGGTGATATTACCGCTCGTTGGCATTTCTAAGCCAGCAATTAAACGAAGCAATGTACTCTTCCCGCTCCCACTTGATCCTAAAATACCGACGATTTCCCCTTTTTCCATTGAAAAAGAGAAACCATTCATTATCGGGGCTGCTTTTTTTGAAAACGAAAAGGTTAGATTTTGGATTTCGACGATGTTCATTGTTTCACCCTCTTATCAATCATTTGAAAAACAATAACAGACAACACGCTGATTCCAATTATGATGAGGGACGAGACGGAGGCTTCATGTATTCGCTCATCCTTTGCAAATTGGAACGTCTTTGTGGCTAAGGTATCAAAATTGAAAGGTCTTAATAATAAAGCTAGTGGTAATTCCTTTGTTATTTCAACGAATGTTAATATAAAGCCGCTAAACACTGCTCCTTTTAATAAAGGAAGTTCTATTTTGAAAAAGGTCCTCGTTTTCCCTAAGCCAAGCATTCTAGAAGCCTCGGAGAATTTCGGTCCCATTTTTTCAAAGCCAACCTCGACGGCATTATAGCCAGTTGCCATGAATCGAATCGCATAACCGAATATTAACATAACGATTGACAAGCTTAAAAAAAGCTTGGAACTACCAAGTCCTATATATTCATAGAAAGGTGCTAAGTATTTATCAAGTGAAATAAAAAGTGCTAGAACGCCAATTGCAATGATTGCTCCAGGAATGGAATAACCTGAAGTGATTAATTTGGATAATACATACGAAAACGTCGATTGCGAACGACAAACGTTGGCAACAATTACGGAAACAATTAAAACGATGGCGGTAGCAATCAGCGCCACATAAACCGTTTGATAGATTAACGTAAAGAATGTTTCATTCCAAACCTTACTAAAGGTTAATCGTGCCCATGAGATTAATTGCACAAAGGGAATGAAAAATCCTAACATAAAGACTACGGAGCAATAAACTGTTGCAACAATCGCGAAGATTCCCTTTAGCTTGATTGGTACTAGCGGTCTAGATTTTATATTTAGATTGTAACGTCTTCTTCTTCTTAGCAGTCTCTCTAATATAATGATTCCAACGACAACGGTCATTAACCAGGCAGCCAGCCTTAAAGCAGAATCTACATCGTACATTCCAAACCAAGTTTGAAAAATCGCGGTAGTGATTGTGTGAAGCCCAAAATAACCAGTTACTCCGTAATCACTCAGTACTTCATATGCAACTAACATCACACCGCCCACAATGGCCGGTCTTGATAAAGGAAGGATAACCCTGAAGAAGATGGCTAATGGCTTTCTTCCAAGCAGCCTTGCATTTTCGATAAATGCCGTGCTCTGATTTTCTAAGAACGGTCTTGTTATGATATAAACATATGGAAAAAGAAAAAACGAAAAGATAAAAATCGCTCCACGTAAATTCGAGAACGATAATAATTCTGCGTCTATTTGATAATCGAATTGA
>JAQSXG010000401.1 GCA_029256785.1 Neobacillus sp. | reverse complement strand
GTAAGAAACATAATAACAATAGGCATTTCAAATAAAACTCCAAATGGGATAGTCATATTAAAAATAAATTGAAAATACCGTTCTGCAGTAAAATTAGTCGCAAACATATCCCCACCCAGTTGAATAAGAAAACGAAAAATCATCGGGAGTATCACAAAGTAGCCAAAGGCTAGCCCAATAATAAATAAGAAAAAGAGGGCTGGAATATAATTAAGTGTTATTTTCCTTTCCCTTGTCCGTAGGGCGGGCTTTACGAATAACCAGATTTGAGTAGCAAGTACAGGAATAGTACCTGCAATTGCAACTACCGTTGCAATCATAAAATAAATCCACATAATATCACTTGGTCCAAGAACCAATAATTTTACGTTAAGGTCTTTAACAAACCATTTATAAATATCTGCAACATAGATAAATCCAACGATAAAAAACAAAAAAAATGCTACTAAAGAAAAGATTAATCTTTTCCGTAATTCCTCTAAATGATCAATTAAATGCAGTTCTTTATCTTCCACTATTCATTCCCCATTTTCTTCCTAATATGAAGCAATGATCAGCCTTCATCTTCAAGAAGCAATACTTGTACCTCGTCTCCCTTTTTAAAGCCGCGTTCTCTACCAGGCAATACCGCGAGTGAATCTGTATGAGCTAAACTCATCACCACATTAGATTTATCCATTCCGGCAGGATCGACCAATAGTCTTCCATTTTCAAAACATAACTTGCCCCGAACAAACCTTGTTAATGGATTCGCTCTTGGAAAATCAGTCGTTAATTGTGCAACCCCTGAGCGCAAATGAGCATTTTCACAAAACAGTATTTTTCTAATGACTGGCCTTGTAAATAATTCAAAACCAACATAACAGGCAGATGGATTTCCTGAAAGACCAAAAAGAAATTTCCCGTCTAAAATAGCAACAGTCGTTACACTCCCTGGGCGCATGGCAACTTTATTAAATAGCACCTGTCCCTTCAACTGTTGATAAACCACTGGCATTAAATCATAATCCCCGACAGATACACCACCAGTGGTGATTAACATATCTACATCTTTTAGTGCTGACTCTACTGCCTGGATACAAGTCTCTAAATTATCTGGTATTTTCCCTAAATAAATTGGTTCTCCTCCAGCTCTTATTACTTGAGAAGCAATCATATAGGAGTTACTGTTCCTGATTTTTCCGTTTTGCAATGGTTTATCCACATCTAGAAGTTCAGAACCAGTCGCAAATATACCTATTTTGGGTTTCGCTGCAACTCGAACTTTGTTATACCCAAAGGTCGCCAATACAGCCATAACACCTGGATTGATTTTTGTTCCTTTTTTTAGAATCACATCTCCTTTTTTTGCCTCTTCTCCCTGATAGGAAATATGATCTCCTTTACTAACTTTTTGTTTAATGACAATATACTTTTCACCGTTTTCTACGATTTCTTTTACAGCTTCGAGCATAATAATCGCATCGCAGCCTTTTGGAACCATTGTACCAGTCATGATTCTTGTCGTTTCAAAAGGTCCTATTTCCTTGGAAGCAACCATTCCAGCCCCAAGCTCTTCTATTATTTTCAATTTAATAGGCTGTACGGATGATGCATCCACTGTATTCATAGATCGAAGAGCATAACCATCAAACCCAGACCTTGTAAATAATGGGACATCATTTGTTGCAAGGATCTCTTCACCAAGGTATCGTTGATCACATTCTAGAATAGAAATTTCCTCAGTTCTTCCTTCAATGGGTTGATCCATTATTTTTGTTATCGCATGATTAATTAGTAACGGTGTTCTTTTCTCCAACATGTATGTTCACCTCATATTGTTACTGGTTGTCACACTAATTGAATTCATATAAAAAGACCTAAAAGGAGGATTTCTAGGTCCTATTTATTACACGATATGATCTAAATTATCTTTACAAATCACTTGTTTTTATCAAAAGTAGTAACAGTATTTTCCTGGACTGTAGTTTTATTTTCATTTGATGATGTAAGAATGGATTCTAGCTCTTCATCCTCTTCAATTAAACCCTTTGTAGACTTCTTAAATTCCCTTAACGTTTGACCCACTGCACGTCCCAATTCAGGAAGTTTTTTTGGACCAAAGACGATTAGCGCAAGGACTAAAATTAATATTAATCCTGGTATTCCAATATTGGATAGCATTAAAACATCTCCTATTCTTAACTATTATTTTAAAAAATTCGCGTTATTTTTATTAAAAATGGATTTTTCAATTTCCATAACATTTTCTTTTTCTCATCAATTAGCCCCATAATTGATTTCTTATATTCTTTTAATGACTGCCAAAAAGTGAGGAATAAAAATAATATTACTCTTGGGGCTCCATTATTCGACAACATGATATTTTCTTCCTTTCATTCCAAAGAAGTTCTCACGCATAGAACACGCGACACACTTTTCATTATGTTCGAGTAATGTAGAAAAACTATTATGACAAGTAATACAAATTTTTTTATAGACTGAAATATTAATTACTTCTTTTTTAGAAATTTGATTTTCTACCATAATAGCTTTTTCCGGACAAGCATCCACACACAACTTACAAGAAGAACAACCCTGCGGTAAAATAAAGAAATTGTCATCCTTAATGTCAAAACATTTTTTACTACATAATTTTTGACATGCACTGCACAATGTACATTTCTCAATATCAAGGGATATTTTCGTAAACTGATAGTCTTTATAATATTTTTGCAAATCCAAATAATCTTGATTAAAACGCCACTTTGCTGGTACAGCCTGTTTCAAAATAGACTGTCCTTCACCTTTCCAAAGAGAAAACAGTTCTCTTCTTGAGAAATACTCTTTTTCAACGGATTTAATGGCAATCAAAAAGGGGGCTTCACCAAGCTGTTCAAGAATGGAATTCACTTTCTCTATCGGCTGTCTCCATATTTCAATTAATGATGACGTTTCACCCGTTATTACCTTGATGCCTTTAGAGTAAAAGATGAGGAGTTCTTTAGTTGTGGGTGAATTGTTCCCGTCAATCACCAGTTGATTATGAACAATAATTCTTCTCGGATAGATACCTGCAATAGCTTGAACAGGACAAGCAGAAATACACTTTCCACATTCAACGCATTTATTATGATTGATTATTGGTTTCTCCTTCAGAATGGTAATAGCCTTTTTATCACAGATCTCAACACACTCTGTACACTTTGAATGCGGGCTAATATTGCGAGTACAAGCAGGCAATATTTCATATTCATAATCTAAACTCTCTACCCACTTACTCAAAAAGCCCATTATTGTTCCCCCCACTTAGTAAGTTAAATCTTGATAAATAAGTAATTAGTTTTTAAATTCCACTCTCAATCTAAAGGAGTTTTGTTCCTGATTTTCAATTATTCATTAATAAAATTAATTCATCTAATATTAAAGAGTCCGTTCTTAATATCTGATCCATCAATTTAGCTGTATAAGGATAAAAGTAATTTGTTTTTGAAGTTTGGATTTGCTCAGAAAAATTTCCTGTCCAGCAAAGCAAATGCTCATCCAAAAACTTTTTTTGATCTGATAACACTTTTTTCATCTCATCCAATTGCCCAGCTTCAAAAGCATCTATCGCAAACTTTGCTAGATTTGACATAAAATCCAGTTCAATGGCAAGATGATCATCTGCCACATAAGGATAATTTTCAGGCAAGAAATGATATTTTAAGTACTTGCGTCTAACCTCAAGTGTACTTAGTTGAAATAGAGTTCTTTCCTTTGTTGTATATACGCTTTCCCAAGGTGGTGCCGGTAGCTTGTTTGGTCCAATCATCAAGTTAGTATACTCACCCCTAAGCTTGTCTATTGTAACCTCGTGGTTATTATTAAATTCTTGCTTTAATTCTTTAAGTAATTCGAAATATGATTCATATTTACAGTTATTATCATTAAGAAAAAGACGGAATGCCTCTATTGTATGTTCACTTGTGATTATTTCAATTAATTTATTATTTGGTTCCTTACCAAATATATGTTGAAAAAATTCATACAAAAATCTCCGGTTAGCAAGCACTATGGCAATCCTATCAGTTTGTGTAAACGTCATATATTTCTCCTTTTATCTGTAATATGAATATCTTCCTTTCGAGTTTTTTTTACTTGAAAAGAAGATATTCAAAAAATGTGAGGATAGTAAATTAGGTTAGTGTAATCCAACCTGGCTTGCAACCATCATTGCATAAAAAAGATAACGTCCTCCAATCTGCCCTATGATTATCAAAGCTGTTGCCCCGTAAGCACTATATAAAAGATTTCTTTCGTTCTCCGAAGGCCAAAATATTAGAAATGCACCTAGAATAATAGATACCCATTTGATAGACATAAGGATTCCATGGCTTGCAAGTATGTTTAGGCTTTGTTGGGCAGCCAAACTATCAAGCGCTCCCAAGTTGATATAGTAAAGGACCATTGCAGTAACTTGTAAAACTATTGCAACAGCAACAGTTAATCCCACAGTTTTTTTCATATTTGCAGCTTCCTTCATACTTAACGAAAAGAATGACAAGGCTCCCATAGATATTGCTGCTGCGTAAAACTCAAAATAGATAGCTATATTATTATTCCATGCAGGAACACTCGTAGAAGAATACGCTGTAGCAATCATGGCAACATCCACAAGACCAACAATAACGGCAGCTATAACCAATGCATGAATAGCTTTTCTAGCTGTAGGTTTAAAAAGGGTGAATATAGCGGCAATAATTGTAATACCTGCAAATACACTGGTAAACCAAATTTCTCGGCTAAGCCAAGATGTACCAAAGTTCATTAAAGAATATAGAGCTCGCAGCGGTTTACCTAAATGC
>JAQSXG010000400.1 GCA_029256785.1 Neobacillus sp. | reverse complement strand
GAGGAAGATGGCCCGTTATTTTTTGCGGGCTTTCTGTCATTAACAAAAGCCTTCATCTACTGAAATTCTTATGAGTTATGCTACACTATACATAATTAATTTGATTGGGGGTGGATATTTTGTACCCAAAAGAGTATATACAGTTTTTAGCACATTTCCACGGGGATAGAGATTACTTTGAGTGTCACGAAATCCTAGAGGAATTCTGGAAGAAGTCAGATGATCAAAGTAAAGACTCGATATGGGTAGGGTTAATATTACTTGCAGTATCATCCTATCACCATCGCAGAACGAATATTAATGGCGCAGAAAGAACATTGAAAAAGGCTATACATATTTTCACCCTAAAACAAATCTCATTGCCGAAGATTGGATTAGATACCAAAACGTTAGTTCCCTTGTTAACTAATCAGTTGGCGTATATCAAAAAAGGGGGCTCCTATCAAAGCTTTCAACTACCTATCTCTGACCCATATTTGTTAAAGCAATGTATTATTGAATGTGAACAAATAGGTTGTTCTTGGAATACGCCTAGTAATATTAATGACAAAAATTTGGTGGACAGACACTTACAACGAGACAGATCAAGTGTTATTCAAGAGCGAATGGATGCAATACTAAATAAAAAAGGCAACGATTGATCATAATCGTTGCCTTTCACTTGTGCTTTTAACACGATTCACATTTTTCGATAAATGGGGCAGTATGCTCATTAGCTGAAATTTGTTTATCCGGATACAATTCCTTCAAAGATTTTACCATTTTCTTTCCAACCCCTTGATGACGATGGGATGGATTCACGGAGATATGTTGTATTTCAAAGGAGTTTTCATCCTCTTTATTAAGCACTCCTAAAAGTCCGATGATATCTTCCTCTTTCCATAGAAAGAGCTGCATACTATCATCCGTTTCATAGTCCTTAATGGTGGCTTGAAGTTTCTTTATGTCCTTTTCAGTTGGCATAAAGGACATTAAGCCCATAGCTATTTTTTCAAACGTCTTCTTATAACGAATTAACATAATTGATCCCTCATTATATGAAATAAACCCAAGTTAACAAAGTCTATTTTTTCTTATGGTAAAAATAATATTTATATTGTTTATTTATAGTATGTAGTTGGATTCTTAAAGTTCATTACTGACAATCATACATAATAAATATTAATTCTTCAATGTTAAATATTTATATCACTCCAAAACAATAAAAATCCAATAGATGACACCCCAGATTAGGGAAAGTCCAATTAGAATCCCCAAAACAGTCCATTTATTTATTTTCATAAAAATCCTCCAAATACAATTTGAAGATGACATACCCAGACCTCATTCTACACTAAATAACAAAAATAATCCATTCTCTACGAAAAGAAAACTGCCACGGTTGTGGCAGCTTGTTTTATTTTAAGGGTAAATCAAATCGAATTAAGTCCTCATATGTCTCTCTTTTAACAACGAGTGTTGTCGTACCATTTTCAACAAAAACAACAGCAGGCCGTGGTAGGCGATTATAATTATTTGACATCGAATACCCATAGGCACCCGTACAAAAAACTGCCAGAAGATCATCGTCTTCTGTTTCAGGAATTGGGAGGTCCCAGATTAACATGTCCCCCGACTCACAACACTTCCCTGCAATTGAAACGGTATCAGTAGGTTGAGCCAATGGCTTATTAGCTAGTACTGCATCATACTTTGCCTGATATAATGCTGGCCTAATATTGTCGCTCATACCACCATCCACCGCCAGATATTTACGGACTCCTGGTACCTCCTTGGACGATCCAATTTTATACAAGGTTAAACCTGCATCACCAACAAGGGAGCGGCCTGGCTCAATCCAAATCTCAGGCATCTTCAATGAATAGTTTTCAACTAGTTTCTTTACTTCTTTAATTATTTCACTAACATATTGTGAAGGTTGAATCGGCTCATCTTCCTTCGTATAACGGATCCCAAAACCTCCACCCAAATTTAATACTCTGGCCTCATAGGAAATCTCATTTTTCCATTTGTTCATTTTTTCAATAATTTTCTTAGCCGCTAATAAAAAGCCTGTTGTTTCAAAAATTTGTGATCCAATATGGCAATGTAAGCCTAAAACCTCAAAGGTTTTATATTGGAGTGCAGTTTTTAACGCTTCTTCCGCTTGTCCATTTTGCAAATCAAAACCAAACTTTGAATCCTCTTGACCGGTTAAGATATAGTCATGTGTATGTGCTTCAATACCTGGTGTAACTCTCAGAAGAATACTAATGGTTTCATTTTTCTCAAGACAAATTGTTTTTAAGAGCTCTAGTTCGTAGAAATTATCTACAACTATACACCCAATTCGGTTTTCCAGAGCCATCTCTAATTCTTCTCTACTTTTATTGTTGCCATGAAAATGTATTCTTTCAACTGGAAATCCAGCAGCTATGGCCGTATATAATTCACCGCCTGATACCACATCCAGTGATAACCCTTCTTCCTCTGCAAGCTGCAGCATTGCTATCGTTGAAAAGGCTTTGCTGGCGTAAGCCACCTGTGACTTTACGTTCTGTTGTTCAAATGCTTTCTTAAATCCCCTAGCTCTTTCTCTTATTAATGCTACATCATAAACATAGAGGGGGGTTCCAAATTGTTCGGCCAACACTACAGCATCTACCCCGCCTATTTCTAAGTTCCCCTTACTGTTAACACCTGTGGTCCCGTAAAAATACATTCCCTTCCCTCTCTCCGTATAGACTCTTATTTTAGTGTATGTTTAGTGATAAAAAAGTAATAAATAAATAGACAGAATCCGCAAAGGATACTGCCTATTTTTATCAAGTCTGTTGATGTGCGCTCCAGGCACTTCGCTTTCCGCGGGCGGGTCGGTGAGCCTCCTCGGCGCTGTGCGCCTGTGGGGTCTCACCCTGACCTGCTAGTCCCGCAGGACATTGAATAAGCATCCTTGAATAAACATCGCACGAAGGAAATGCGAAAGCATTTACGAGGAGTCCTTCGTGCCTTCCGCACAAATCAACAGGGTTATAAAATCAACATTAACCTTTAACCCATTTAATTAAAAATTACTTTAGCATAATTGCTTGGTTTCCGCAATTACTTGTTGAATTTTCAATCTTTTGGTGGCTGTCTGTATCGATTTCTTGGGTGAACGATGCTTGGGCGCAGTATTGATCCAGGTACGGCACGACGAACAAAGATTTGTAAGAATCCTTTTGGTTCGAATGGAAGAAATGGCCATAAGTATGGTGTGTTAAGTGCTTTAGTATTAACAAGAAATAAAAACAATAATGTTGCTCCGATTACCAATCCTGGTGTATGGAATAACGAAACGATTATTACTAATACCATTCTAGCTAACTTATTAGCCACACTGAGTTCATAACTAGGTGTTGTAAATGTACCAATTCCAGCTACTGCAACATAAAGAATTACCTCCGGTACAAATAGACCCACCTCAATAGCTATTTGGCCGATTAAGACGGCTGCTATTAAGCCCATTGCTGTTGAAAGTGGTGTAGGAGTATGTATTGCTGCTATTTTCAAAAATTCAAGACCAAAGTCTGCCAATATGATCTGTAGAACGATTGGGATATTTGTCTGTTCATTGGGACCAATAAACGATAGTGCTTCTGGTAATAACGATGGCTCTAATACAAACAAAAGCCATAGTGGCAGTAAAAATATTGACGTAATGATACCTAAGAAACGAGACCAACGTACAAACGTTCCAGAAGTAGGGGCTTCACGAAATTCTTCAGCATGTTGAACATGGTGAAAGTAGGTTGTTGGTGCAATAATGACACTTGGCGAGGTATCAACAAAAATAGCAACATGACCCTCTAGTATATGAGCAGCAGCTACGTCAGCGCGTTCTGTGTATCTCACCAATGGAAATGGATTCCAACCTTGTTTGACAATAAATTCTTCAATTGTTTTATCTGCCATGGGAATCCCATCAATCTCAATTCCCTTTATTTCTTTCCGAAGAATATTTACTAGATCTGGGTCGGCGATGTCTTCAATATAACATAATGCAACATCAGACTTCGAACGTTCCCCCACTTTTAACATTTCAAAACGTAGTCGTTCATCCCGTATTCTTCTTCTAGTTAAACCAGTATTCATTATAATATTTTCTACATAACCATCACGTGAACCTCTAATTACTTTTTCCGTGTCAGGTTCTGCCGGTGTTCGTCCAGGGTATCCCCTTACATCCACGGATAGTGCTACATTCGAACCTTCGACGACGACAACAATTAAACCAGATAACACTAAGTCGACCAATTCATCTAGTGTTTTAATCTGTTCGACAGATTGATGTACCAAACGATTTTCAACTACTTTAAATAAGTCTGCAGATTGTTTTTCATTATCATTTATTTCTATTAATTGTTCTGCTATCTCTATGATAAACTGAGTATCACATAAACCATTAACAAAATAGAAGTGTACGTCTTTCTTTAAGATCTTTAACTTTCTTACTCCTAAATCAAAACTCACTCCAAGGCCTACGCGCTGTTTCATATAATTTTCAGTTTCCGCTACTGATTCAGGTATCGGCCACTTACTATCATTCGTTCTTGACACGATATCCGCTCCTTTCGAGTATAAGCTCTACTGCTTTTTTCGTAATTGGTGCTCCGCGTTGGTAGTGATCACGCTGCGCCATTTTTCCGACATCACCAATACCAACAATAATTGGAACATCCAATTCATCTAGACAGTAAACAGTATCACCATTTAATCTCCCGATTTCGAGCTCTGGTAATCCGAACTTGTCTACTCCATATGGGGTTAGCTCACCATCCCTATCGATACACACATCTACCCTTGTCCACTCTG
>JAQSXG010000399.1 GCA_029256785.1 Neobacillus sp. | reverse complement strand
CACTTAGGCCACTAAGTAAAATGAATATCCAAGCCGTGGATTGTTTCATCAGCAAAGCAATAATCGGAGGTCCCGCAGCCACTCCGATAAATCTCATTGAACTATAGATGGAGGAAATGGTCCCGCGTTCCTCCTTTTCAATGCCTGCAGTTATTAGTGCATCCAAACAAGGGAGACCAGCACCTATCCCTACTCCGGCAATTAAAAACATACTAATCATAAACCAAAGCTTAATTGAAAACCAAAGTGCGGCAATGGAGAGTGCTGCGGCAATAATTCCCCAAAAAGTAATCCATTTCATTAATACTTTATTTTCCTTGATTACTTTTCCGCTAATAAATGAGGCTAAACAAAGTGCTCCTAATGGTAAGGCGAGAAAAAAGCCTTTTTTCATATCTTTAATACCATACTCTGTTTCAAAAATCTCTGATAGGTAAAATAATATCCCAAAAAGAACAAGCATTAGAATACCGCCGATAAAAAATATTGCATATAACCAAGTTCCTTTCTCAGTAAATGTCTTCTTCACATTGGTGAAGAATTGTTTAAAAGGAATTGGTTTTGAAGTTGTGTTAGGACACTTTACTAAAAAAATCATCATTAGGACCGAAATTAAACAAAAGACAGGGAAAGAGAAAAACGGTAAAAACCAGATAAATCCTGCTAAGAATGCTCCTAATACGGGACTTAGTACCTTTCCAAATGTGTTGGAGGTTTCAATTAATCCAAGTGTACTACTTACATCATCGTCACTTTTGAACATATCTCCTACAAGAGGCAGAACAATAGGCATTGCCCCAGCTGCACCAACCCCTTGCAGTGCACGTCCAACTAATATTAACCAATAGGGATTATCTATCTTCCAAGCTGCCCACCCAGAAATTAAACCACCAATTCCCGCAATAATGAGACTAGGAATAATGACCTTTTTTCTACCAATATGGTCGGATAAATAGCCTGCAACAGGAATTAAAAAGATGGCTACAATCGAGTAAACAGTAATAACCATACTTGTTTGAAAGGATGTAATTGATAATTCTTTTTCCATTGCTGGTAATACTGGGATCAGCATCGAATTCCCTAAGGTCATAACTAATGGAATGGAAGATAGTGAAAGGATCGCCCACTTTTGTTTTGCAACCTCAGCGGACTTCTTGCCTTTCCCGCCTGAAGACGATTTTTTTTTCTTATCCCCTGTATCAAGGCATAATTGTTCCATGTGTTCCATTAAATTAATCTCCCCACCTTCAAATGTGCTACTGTTAATATTGGCATGTTTAATGGAAAATAACTAAGGATTGTTCATCCTTTTAATGGAATTATTAGGTTTTCGAAATAAAAATAAATTCAGAGGCTAAAGATTTTATAGTTAAAATATTCTAAAAATTAATATTGACATTGAATTAAATACTGGTTAATATATAAATCAATAATAACTTTTATAGTAGGCAGTGATGAAGAGTAGTAACTTTTGCGGATTCTTTAGAGAGCTGATGGTTGGTGTAAATCAGTGTTGACGTTTAAGTGAATGGACTTCTGAGCCTCCAAACCGAACCACCTAAAGGGTCAGTAGGCTTTGGCGAACATCTCATCGTTACATGAGACAGGTATTCAAGCGTGTGTAAATGCTTCGATATCGGGAAATCAAGCTAAATTTTTTAGCAATGAAGGTGGCATAACGGGTCTTCCGTCCTTTTTGGATGGGGGACCCTTTTTATTTTGAAAATAAAATATCACAATACGTTGAGCAAGAGGAGTACACTTATTTTATTCTTTTTCAGAGAGCTGGGAATGGTGAGAGCCTAGTAAGAATGGATTTGTGGAATGGACTTGCGAGTGGCAGCTTGAACTATAGTAGGGCTGCACGGAGTTCCACCGTTAAAAGGATAAGATATCGGACACCAATTGTCCCGTATCTAAAAGTGGAAGCAGAGGATCTCCCTGCTTCAACCTGAGGTGGCACCGCGGTTAAAAATCGTCCTCTATATGCATAAACACTTATGTATATAGAGGACGATTTTTTTTTATTGAAGGAGGAGTATTTGATGTTAATAAAAAATGGATTTTATATTGAAAAGATAAAAGGGGACACCATCACCCCCATTTCAATTTTACAAAAAATTAGCGGCAATAAAAAATTCTTATTAGAGAGCTCACATAAATACCAAGATTCTGGACGCTATTCCTTCATAGGTGCTGACCCAGCATTTGAACTTATAACTAGAGGTGATCAAAACCAAATAGTATACCGGAATGGCCAAAAGGAGATTATTTACAACAACCCGCTGCAATTGATAAAAAAACTGATGCCTAAAAAAGACTTTGATGTAGAGTTCTTTCCATTTTTAGGTGGGGCGGTAGGATATGTTGGTTATGATATCATCCGGCATTTTGAAGATATAGGTGATGAATATTCAAATGGTTTAGATATGCCAGATGTGCATTTAATGTTTTACGAAGAAATCATTGTATACGACCATCTTGAAGAGAATATCTCAGTTTGTGGGATTCCACTTTCGGAGAGTAGCGATCATGAATCCATTAAAATGAGGGTGCAGAAAAGGATCGAAGAATTGAAACAGCCCGATTTTTACCAGGAGGAAGAGCATTTTGCATTTTCTGGTTTCGAATCGGATAGCACAAAAGAAGCATTTATTAAAAATGTAGAGATAGCCAAAGATCATATCAAGGCGGGTGATATCTTTCAAGTAGTGCTTTCAAGGCGAATGAAGTCACCTTTTTATGGTACACCATTATCGCTTTACCGAAAGCATCGGGCCAATAATCCCACACCCTATATGTTCTATATTGAATTTGATGGGTATACCGTTATCGGATCTTCTCCGGAAAGCTTAATTAAAACAAGAGGAAGACAAATAATAGCTAATCCCATTGCAGGTACGAAAAAAAGAGGAAAAACAAGTGGCGAGGATATGAGAATTGAACAAGAGTTGTTAACTGACGAAAAAGAATTAGCGGAGCACAAAATGCTGGTTGACCTCGGCAGAAATGACTTAGGAAGGGTTTGCGAATTTGGCTCAGTAAAGCTTGAAAAATACATGGAGGTTGAAAGGTTTCGCCATGTCATACACCTTGTCTCAGAAATAAGCGGAGAACTTAGAAATGATCAAAGCCCGCTTGATGCGCTAGCTTCCTGTTTACCAGCAGGCACTGTGTCTGGTGCACCTAAAATAAGAGCAATGGAGATTATTAATACACTGGAAAAGTCAAAACGCGGCCTTTACTCAGGTGCTATTGGGTATTTATCTGCAAACGGCAATATCGACTTTGCGTTAGCGATTCGAACCATGATTTTAAAAGATGGCGTTGGCTATATTCAGGCAGGTGCTGGGATTGTACATGATTCTAATCCTGAATCAGAATATGAAGAAACAATAAATAAGTTAAGAGCATTTTTGGAGGGAGAAAAATGATCCTTTTAGTTGATAATTTTGATTCCTTTACCTTTAACCTTTATCAATATTTAGGGGAATTAGGTGAGGAAGTAACCGTATTCCGGAATAATCAGTTAACCATCGAGGAGATTGAGAAATTAAATCCCAAAGCAATCATACTTTCACCAGGGCCAGGAAAGCCAGAAGACGCAGGGATATGCATTGAAATCATCCAACGGCTTTATAAAAAGATTCCGATTTTGGGAATCTGTCTTGGGCATCAAGCAATTGGGGCAGCTTTTGGTGCGAAAATTCGGAGAGCAACATTTATTAAGCACGGAAAAACTTCATTTATTACACATGATCAGAGTGAATTATTTACCTTCGTCCCTTCACCAGTAGAAGTAATGCGATACCATTCGTTAACCGTTGAAGAAACTAGTCTGCCGGTGGATTTGAAATGTACCTCCCTAGCAGTAGATGACAACGAAGTAATGGCATTAAAACATAGAGTATATCCTGTATTTGGTCTCCAATTTCATCCGGAGTCAATCGGTACACCTTCTGGGAAACAATTACTTAAAAACTTTTTAGATGAAGTGGAAAGGGTGCGAATAAATGAAAAATTATTTGATCCAATTAGCTGAACATAAATCGTTATCGGAAAATGAAATGAAAACGGCGGTGGAAATCATCTTGGGCGAGGAAGCCTCAGAAAGTGAGATTGCTGCATTTTTGATGGGATTAAAATCAAAAGGAGAAACAGTGGAAGAAATTACAGGTATTGTAAGAGCGTTAAAAGAAAACACGCTTACCTTTACTAAGAAGTTTCCTAATATTCTTGATAATTGCGGAACTGGTGGGGATGGATCGTCGAGTTTTAATATCAGCACCACATCCGCCTTTGTAATTGCTGGGGCTGGAATATCAGTTGCTAAGCATGGGAACAGAAGTGTTTCCAGTAAAACGGGTAGCGCAGACGTACTTGAATATCTAGGTATCAATATCAACCTCCCTGCAGAAAGGACAGAAGAAATACTACAAGAAATTGGTATTGCATTTTTGTTCGCACCCCATGTACATCCAAAATTAAAACAGGTAATGACTGTTCGAAGAAAGCTAAAAATCCCAACAATATTTAATTTTATAGGTCCGCTCACTAACCCCATAGACCTTGATTATCAATTGCTAGGAGTTTACCGCAGAGACCTGCTTAATGTTTTTGCAGAAGTGCTTCATAAATTAGGAAGGAAAAAGGCTACAGTTATCAATGGTGCAGGTTTTATGGATGAGGCATCACTCCAGGGAGAAAACCACCTTACTGTTTTAGAAAATGGTGTGATTTCCAATCATTCTTTTTTTCCAGAAGAAATGGGATTACCTCAATATGAAAACACCAGCATAAAAGGCGGAGATTCACAAGAAAATGCTGAAATTCTTTTACGTGTTTTAAAAGGTGAAAAAGGAGC
>JAQSXG010000398.1 GCA_029256785.1 Neobacillus sp. | reverse complement strand
ATTAGTTTTATATAATTTATGTGCCGGCTCTTCAAGATAATGTAACATTTCCATTGGAACCATCATATAAGAACCAGGCGCTTCAGAACTTTTAGTTCTCTCTGTTAGATACTCGATAGATGCAATTCCCTCTGTAATGAATACATACTTAAAAGCATATTGGACCTCTGGGTCAATCAGCCCAAGGGGTAACTTAAAAGATTCATTACCATAGTATGACTGAGCTGTAAATTCAATTGAGGCTCTTCCTTTTCTATAACTTGGAATCTCACCATATGATTTATATCCATTGAGTTCATTATTAACATATTCAAGTAACTCCTTATTTTTTGTAAATCTTGCAAACTGTCCTAATTTAAACAAAGGTTGCGCAAGACTTTTACTGGTATCCATTAACTCCTTTAAAACCTCTCCTATAGGGAATGAAAAATTTGTAGCCATCTATTCAAAAATATATTCTTAAAATAAAGAGAAAATACCAACAGGACAACAAAAATTATCAATTTATCTGTATCCTTAGTTTATTATAATACAATAATCAACAATATTGCACCGGTAAGGAATTATTCGCTTACCAGACTGCCCTGCTTTCGGCATGTCTATTCACTTCTAAAGCATTAGAGAAAGTTTGCTATTTCCCGATTTTCCCCAATGCTTTTGGCAGACTAATAGAAACATTAAAACCAAATAACACGTTATCTTTCCAGAAATCGGCATCTTTTTTCTCAAAAAGCTTCTGTAAACGAAGCTGTGGTTGAATGACAACTGGTACTCCCTCTTTGATCTCTACAGGCATAAAAACGCCCAATTTCATCCCAACATTATCCCCATTAATTGAATGCGCACCGGCCCTTGGGGAAATTTCAACACCAAAATTGCTCTTTGCCCAAAATAATATAAAAGGGACTTCCACACTCCATGCCCATTTCCTTTCTGCAATGGATGGGAAGACTTCTGAACTCAGATCTTGCTTAAATACGGTTGAGTCGGCCCCGATCGGATACGGACTATTTCGCTGCAGGATAATCTTATTCTTATCCAAGTATTGTCTGGCATTCTGAACTTTTAATGTAGGTGACCAATAGAACCTGAATTGTGACCCATAAAGTCTTGAATTAAGAAAATTATAAGAAATTGCTCCAGAAAAAAAATAATCATTGTTTATGCCCACATAATCATCATCAATTGCACTTTGGTCCAGAACATTATATGGGCTAACATTCATATCAGCAGAGACGCTCAACCAATGATATCTCATTGTATTCCATTGTGCTTTCATCTGTATTGCCTGCGCACTGTCTAGGTATAACTTTTTCATATATTGTTGCGGCCCCAAACCCTCCACCATTTTTTCTACATTATCCCATTCCTTTACCAGGGAGATGACAGTTGTTCTAAGGTTCAATGTATCAGTACTATTTTTGATCTTCCCTGTTGGATACAATTTTGTCCATTTCAGGAAATCTTTATTCAGCACACCTGATTTTACCAGGGATTCAGCTAGTGGAATAAATTTTGAGAGGCTATCTATTTGCCTCACATTTAACTGTTTATCGCAAACACTTTTAAAATAAATATCTAGGTAACTTTTTAAAAGTAAGACTTTGGTTTTCATTTCTTTCCGCTCAACCAGGTATGCTTCATTATTCATTTGATATGACTGAAGCTTTGGATAAACGGATTTATCAAGATCCAGCAAACGTGCTCGAAGAAAATTTTCATTCCTATCACTGTATTTGCCACTATTGCAAAAGAACCAATTAAAATTACCGCCCCCACTTAGCGTATTTCCATACTTATTTGCTTTAAAAATACTAACGAAATCGTCCTTACCTGTCCCGGAGATATGTACCTGTGGATAGAATCGTCCAACACGAGGTAAAGCAAGGTTAAATGTTGCATTTTTATCCGAAACGGAAAATGAAGTACCGACCGTCTTGCCATCCTTTATTTCGGAGCCACTGAGCGCTCTTTGATGTTGACCAAAAATAGAATCCAGAACTTCATTTGTGACAAACATTTTCTTTGTCACATTTGTATCTATCCGATTTTTTAAATGGACAATAAGAGTATCTCTGTTTACTTGTGCAAAAGCAATGTTGCACAATGCCGGAAAAAATCCAATCAAGATCATTACTCCAAGTGTAAAAAAATTTTTCATAAATCAGGAATTTATAGGTTATAATAAAAGCAATATAAAATGGCTAAATCATTGCATTACACAATATACGTTAAATATTTATATTTTATATATTAAATAACTGCAAAAACGGGAAAAACATCCCGAATAGAAAGAGTAAAACAGCTATAGGAAAACTGGAGAAAAATAGCGTAAAACCTATTTTTGAAATTTACTCAGCGAAACAAAGATATCCTACAATTGAAGCCATTCTTTAAACTCCTTCGCTTCGATCTGGCTGAAGATAGAATCTGGTATTAATACGGCCTGCAGTTCTTGTAGCAAGCTAAACCTGCTGCGGATATTAATACCTTCATTTCCTGTATGTTTATCGATTGCAAAAAATGAAACAACTGGATAAAGTTCTGCATCCAGGATCAAGAACTACTCCAGGAAGCCACAATTAAAGTTTTCGTTGGTGCAAGTGTCATTTTCCTGGAACAAATACAGGTAGTTAACGCCTATATCATTAATGGGAAAAGTCATTGTTCGGAAAACATCCTTCTACCAGGCAGGCTTTGGTTAGTTCATCTACTAAATCGGCACCTTTTAAAGACTTTCCCACCAGTAGTCCGTTGCAGATCTTACCTACAGTTATCCACTATAGCTAAGATGTCAAAAGGTTCACCGTTAAACAACGCATCCTGTAAGAAATCCATGCTCTATACCTGATTTATAACTGTAGTCTGCAGTCGGTCTAACCGATGAGCAGCACTACGACTTCGTCCCGGCCGCTTAGTACGTAGGTTTAATCCACAAGCTTTATAAACACGGTAGACACGTTTATGATTGTCGGAAACCTTCCCGTCGATGCAGAATGAATATACGTTTAAAGCCTTAACGGATACGTGTGTAGGCTATTTCATTCATCCGCATTTTTAGAATACTACCCTGATGATGGCGGTAATGGATATAATAGTACATCGACCTGGCAAGGCATACATATCGACAGGCCTATTGGGTTGATACCCGATAATTGCTAATCATCCAATAGGCAATTTTTTTTAAGCCGGTTTCACATTTTTTTTATCACACCCTGTAACATCTGTTTATCCAAACTTAAATCAGCGACAAGCTTTTTGAGCTAGGCATTCTCTTCTTCCAGCTGACGCAGTTTGCGCAACTCTGGAACACCTAAACCACCGTATTTTTTCTTCCAATTGAAAAAAGTTGCCTGGGAGACGCCCATTTTCCGGCATATCTCTTCCACACGGGTCTCAGACTGACGCAATGCGAAGGCGATCTGTGCCTTGGTAAACTTTGATTTTTTCATCGTTTTTCCTCCAGTAATTCAGTCCCGAATTCTCTACTTTTAAAATGTCCTGTTTTGCGGGCGGAGGCCAAAAAATACACAGCTGAATCTTTGTTTTTGGAAAAATAGTTTCAATAGCCTCGTGAAGCCCTTTTTGACCATCAATACAAGCAATAAGGATGTCTTCAACTCCATGTAGCAAGAAAGAACATCAGGCTTATCTAGATATCGAGTTTTTGTATATCTTTATCACAATACAATTAGTCATGTGATATTTTACAACGACACCCTATAATTATGAACATAGAATTACCAACAAAGAAAGGACAACCAGATTTTAACCCCGTAATTGACTTTAATCAAATTGTAGTAATTGGAGCGAATGGCTCGGGTAAAACAAGATTTGGTTCAAATATCGAACAACGCTACAACCAAGTGACACATAGAATTTCAGCACAGAAATCATTATCAATGCCTGATTTCGTTAGCACTAAGTCAAGAGAGGTTGCTGAAGGAGAATTTTTATATGGAGGTTGGGACAATAACAATTCAGATTGGTATAAGACGAATGGTTGGCTTCATAGTAGATGGGGTAATAAAATAAATACTTTTCTCCTAGATGACTATGAGAAATTAATGGTTTTATTGCATACAGAAGAATATGAGGAATCTTTACTTTTCAAAGAAAATGGTGGCATCAAACCTGATACCAAATTAGACAAAATCCAGAACATTTGGGAGATTGTTTTACCTCATAGAAAATTAAGAAAAAAGGCAGGTTTAATTGAAACTTATCCAACTGGAAAAGAAGCAAATTCATATAATGCTTCTCAGATGAGTGATGGAGAACGGGTAATTTTTTATTTAATTGGTGAAGTTGTTTGTGCGCCTTCAAATTCAATAATTATCATTGATGAACCTGAAATGCATATTCATCGATCATTAGTAAAGAATTTATTTGACCTGATAGAAATAGAGCGACCTGATTGCTCTTTTGTTTATCTAACACATGACATAGATTTTGCATTTACAAGACAAAATGCGGTAAAAATATGGACAAAATCTTATGAGAATGAAATTTGGGATTACGAAATACTCGAGGAAGAAACACCAATTCCTGAACAATTATATCTTGAAGTTCTAGGAAGTAGAAAGTCAATATTATTTTTAGAGGGCGAAAGCAGTAGTGTTGATTACAAACTTTACGAACAAGTTTTTTCAGAATTCACAATAATACCATTAGGTAGCTGCGAAAAGGTTATTCAGACTGTCAAGTCTTTTAACGAGCAAAATGGATTTCACCATTTACATGCAAGTGGAATTATTGACAGAGACAGAAGACCATACAGTGACTTAATAAAATTGAATACTAAAAATATTTGGGTTTTGGATGTTGCAGAAGCCGAAAATCTTTTACTAGAAGAGAATATTGTAAAG
>JAQSXG010000397.1 GCA_029256785.1 Neobacillus sp. | reverse complement strand
TCAAGGTATACAAAAAAGCACCGTTAATTAATATTTCGAAGAGAAAGGATATACTCTCTGCAAAAGAAAATTAACGGTGCTTCCGTGTTAAAATATTTTGTTTTTGGGTTCCTGATTCAATCATATCTTGCTGTGCAGTAGGCGGCAACAACAAGTACACATTAAAATTAAATAAATTTTTTTTGTAATTCGGTAACTTGTCCATCTTTACTTTTTGTACTATTCGGTAGGCTGCACATAAAGGTATGGTGTTAACATATCATTACGTATTGCCATTTCAAGGGTATATTCTATACAGATGTTGCCAAAGTAATTGAAAAGCGCATCTGTACCTTCCTCATCATTGTGTCTATAGATAGTTGCAGATAATGCTAATCGATAATTGGCGTTATCTAGAAGCTTTGAATTAAGATGGTCTGCACCAAAATTGTGTGCCTCATCTACGATTAAAAGTAAATTACTATTAATAGTTCTTAGTTGTTGTTGGACAAAATTACTACTAAACGTAGCATTTGTTGTAACAAGACAAAAATGACCAGTGACTTCTAAGTTGTAAGATTCTACAGCAGTTTAAAGCGTTCTTTCCATTTTTTTTGTCTAGAGGCAGAGTGTCCGATGATTGGTTTCATATTAAATAACTGTATATCTTCTACCCATTGATCTACTAAGTGTTGGTAAGGACAAACGATAACCACAGCCAATTTATGATTTAGTGTTTTAGCAAGATGTGCAGCAGCAGCTAATCCGGTTATTGTTTTACCTGTACCTGTTGCCATATTAAAAATTCCTCGAAAATTGTTTGTTTCCCAATTTTCTATTGCTTTAGCTTGATACTCACGAATGTTAATACTAATAGGTAAAATAGGTTCCTTCTATTTTTGTCTTTTCCTCAATTTCCCGATTAAGAAAATAAGCCTCAACTTCGTCTAAATCAAGCACTATATCTTCCGTTTTATACGATTGTAGTTTCTCATGGCAGACCTCAGGAAAATCAATTGTGACAATATTTCTCGCTATATTATTCCAAATATTTTTAAATGTATTAATCTTAGAATCTACTCGCTCTTTTTCGTATGTCCATGACCTAAAAATATCTATTGACTCATAATTATGTGAAAATGCATTTGCTGTTTCGTTTAATGATCCAGAGAATGCAATATAATTCCCTTCCTTGTCTTCAACTAACCCCAGTTTGTCGTGAAAAATACCAATCCCTTTATTGTCTTCTATAAGGGCTATTTTAATATCTAAAATACCTTCACTAATTAAATGTGCTAGTAGGTTCAGGCGCTTTTTTTCAAAAACATTAAAATCTCTTTCGAAAGAATATAAAATATTCCGGATATTACTTCACCTTTGGTTTTATAACCATATGTAATAGCTTCAATATCTTCATCAGATAATTTAGGGGATGCAATAAGACGTATTTTTCCGTCATTTCTAATAAGTCCGCTTAAGCCTTTAGTTATTTCTATCAAGGCAGTAGATGAAAAAAACCAACTGCACGGTCATATCGAATGGATTTATTAAGAGCAGGGATATAGAAATCATCTATTATATTATCTTCAAATGATCTATATTCATTTTTTAAATTAATGTTCTTAAATGACATGAGTTTACACCCTTTAGATGTTTGAAATATTTGGATATATTATCTCATATAACAAATACAAATATGGAACAATTTTCTTACAAATTACCATCAAATTAATCTATATTTCAGTAATTTATTTAGGAATAAACTCCTAATCCAAAAAATTTACATCTTATATTAATATGAAAATACTGGTAAAATAATACTAAAAGGATTGTCGAGGAGAGATAACAATGGGATTCGAGCAAAATATCGAAAATGAATTTGAAGCTCAGAAGAAGAATATTCAAAAGCCAAACTTAATGGTCGTGGGAGGAACCGGAGTTGGAAAAAGCAGCCTTATTAATCTAATTTTCGGAAAGGATTTAGCTACCGTAGGATCAGGCAAACCAATTACGCGTGGATTAAATCGATACGAGCAGCCACACATTCCACTAGTTATTTTTGATACAGAAGGTTATGAGATTACTGATGGACAAGTTGATGCAAGTAATTTTTATCAAGTGGTTATACCAGAAATTAAGCGTATGCAAATTGAACCATTATCTAAACAAGTGCATCTTGTTTGGTATTGCATTTCAGTAAGCAATCACCGGATTACAAGTTTTGACTTGGAAAATATTAAATTACTATCTCAAGAATTACGTTTAAAGTGTGCCGTAGTGTTTACCCAGTGTGATAACGATCCGATAGATGCTGATGGAAAAGGAAAAGGGGCCGAAGCGTTTCGAGAAGCACTTAAGGAACAGGGACTAAACCTTCCTACTTTTGAAACATGTTCCACTGACCGTGAGCTACAATTAGACCTTGAAGAACTTCTTGAATGGTCCAGTGAGTCATTGTCCAATGAGGATCTACGCCAATCCTTTATTGGCGCTCAGCGTCATTCAATTGAATTAAAAAGGAAAAAGGCCTATAGAGTGGTTACAACATTTAGTGCGACATCGGCAGCAACGGCTGGTGCAAATCCGTTTCCGTTATCGGATTCGGCATTACTGGTACCGCAACAAATTGCTATGGCCGTAACATTATCTAAAACATTTGGTTTCGATTCGTTAGGTGACCAAATATCCACTCTACTAAAAAGCCAGTTAGTAAGCATTATTGGAAAGCAACTTGCAGCCAGTCTCACTAAATTAATTCCAATTTTTGGCCAAGTTGTTAATGCAGCTGTCGCAGCGACTCTAACCGGTGGGATGGGAATTGCCCTGATTGAAATTTATTCAAATGCTTATAGAACCTATTTAGATACTGGTAAGTCACCTGATTGGGCAAGTTTATTTAGTAATTTTGATGAGGCATTCCAAGCAGCAACTTCTGCTTGGAAGGAGAAGCAAGCATGAGCCAGATAAAATGTAATATATTATTAGTTGGAAAGTCTGGAGCGGGAAAAAGTTCCTTTTGTAACTATTTGTTTGATAGGCCTGGATTCTTTGCTACTGGGAAGGGAAAACCTGTCACTGAATGGGATAAGAACTTTCAATCCTTTGGGTTTGAAGCAGAGGGTATGCCAATAGAGGTCTATGATACGGTAGGTCTTGAGGTAAATAATTATTCTCAGTGGATCACCTGCTTAAATGACTTTTTAGATAATCATTCTATGAATCAAGAGAATCCAGGGGAATGGATTCATGGTGTTTTTTATGTTATAAATGCCTGTTCTGATCGAGTGGAAGACCTTGAAAAACAACTAATTAAAGAAACATTCTTAACGGGAGCGGCTTTACCTGTTCAGGTTATTTTAACGAACTGTGATACAGCTACGAAAGACCAAATAGAAGCTGTAACGAAAGAGCTAGAAAGCTTGGACTCAAATATCAAAATACATCAAGTTAATTCAGTCAATCAGCGGTTCCGTAATAAAACAAGTGAAGCCTACGGATGTGAAGCTGTTCTTGAGACATTTTTAAGCCAATCATATCAATATATTGGAAAGAAAATGGCTATTAATACTATTGAAGATCTAGTGACTTATATACAAGAACAGAAAATGGTGATTCGAAGGAATATTGATAACTCAGACATTTCTGTATTTAAAATCCATAAACTGGATGAATATAATGCTGATACTCTTCTTCCTAGTGAGGAATCCTATGAGGAATTTTTCGAATACTTAGAAGCCTACGAGGAATTTATGGATTCTTTTGATATGAAATATCAAGGGGAAAATCAACTTGAGTCAATCATAAACTCTTTAGACGATATATTAGATGACATATCTTCTTCGGTAATTGATGAGCTGGAAAGAGCTATGGAAAAAGTAGAGACTGGAAATTTCTTTGAAAAAGTAAGTGGGCTGGTTACTGTGGCTGTATCGGTCCTTAGTTTAAAGAAGACAATAAAAAATGCTTTTGATGATGCGTTAGATCAGGTAGTCAGAAAACTGCGCCATCTAAAAAATCAAATTATAACAAATCAAATCTAGCATGTTTTTGGGTTGCTGGAGGTGCAGAACCTGGTGTTGGTTCAAAAGGTGTATATACATTGCGGAATTCGACTTAAAAAGTTCACTTTGCTGCAAATGACAATAATTATGATGAGTATACTTACTGGGTTTGTACACAGAGTTCCTCATTTTAAAATGAAAGAATTACCGCAAGTGTTTAACCTTGAACCGCAAATGAAGCTGAACAATTAATGGATAAAATGACTAGTTACAGAATCATAATAATTTAGACCAATGTTTCAAAAAATAAATATGAACACATGGCATTCTAAAAACTATTGCTTTAGGAATAACACAGTTGAAGAAGATGGTGATTATTCATCATCTTCTTTATTTTCTTCAACTAATTGTCTTCTTTTATTTTCGTAATCTTCTTCTGTAGCGTGTATCCATTGAGCTTCTAAAATTAATTCAGACCATTGGCTTTCAGTTAGATTACACTGTTTGTATAGTTGGAGTAACATAAATTTTAACTGATGTTCTGTATAAAGGTTATCGTAGTAGTCTAGATAAATTGCCTCTAAATCTTTCCTTATTTTAGTCAAATCCAAATAAGTACCTCCCCCTTAAGTTGTTTATATCAAATTCTAATCGCTATTAGTATCTTTAACAAGATATTTATACCTTTTTCAGGAAATATGACAAATATAGACTAATCTATAGTAAAATGAACAGGGTAATAGTGGGAAACTTGGATAATAGTTCTAAGAAATTGTCCTAAAATTTCTCTCGAAAGCTATAAAGATTGAAACGGTTAAATTACGAACCAATCAATTCGGATTTTATTTGTTAGACATGAATTAGGCTGGCTGTAGGCATAGGAATACC
>JAQSXG010000396.1 GCA_029256785.1 Neobacillus sp. | reverse complement strand
TCATGCTTTAGTACCTAGAGTCCTTAGCTTTCTACTTCGCATCGAACCATGTCGGACCGTAGGAGTAGTCTACTTTTAACGGTACTTTTAGTTCGAGTGCATTTTCCATCACATCTGGCACCAATTTTTTTAGCGTTTCAATTTCTTCCTCTGGTGCTTCAAAAATTAGTTCATCGTGTACTTGTAGTAATAATCGAGTCTTTAAGCCTAGATCCTTTAGGGCATCTGCCATATCGATCATCGCCTTTTTAATAATATCAGCTGCACTTCCTTGAATTGGAGTATTCATAGCTGTTCTTTCTGCAAAGCTTCTAATATTAAAATTCCGACTGGTAATCTCGGGCAGATACCTTCTGCGTTGCATCACTGTAGTCACATAACCCTTTTGTTTGGCTGAATGAATAATGTCATCCATATAATCTTTTACACCAGGATAAGTGGCAAGGTAACGGTCAATAAATTGACCTGCTTCCTTTCGTGTAATCCCTAAGCTCTGTGATAAGCCGTAATCGCTAATTCCGTAAACAATGCCAAAGTTAACGGCTTTTGCTTGCCGGCGCATATTGGAAGTTACCTCATCCTTGTCAACATGAAATACTTCCATCGCTGTCTTTGTATGGATATCAAGATCATCTTTAAATGCCTGGATTAATTTTTCATCACCAGCAATATCTGCGAGGACCCGCAGCTCAATTTGTGAGTAATCCGCAGCAAAGATCAGCCATCCAGGTTCAGAAGGAACAAACGCTTGACGAATCTTCCTCCCTTCTTCTAAACGAATCGGGATGTTTTGCAAGTTCGGGTCAATCGAACTCAATCTGCCTGTTGATGTTAAGGTTTGTTGGTACCTTGTATGAACTTTGTCAGTTTTCGGGTGAATTACTTTAAGCAGACCTTCAATATACGTCGATTGAAGCTTCCCAAGCTGTCTATAGTGAAGGATATACTCAATAATTTCATGATCCTCCGCTAATTTCTCCAACACATCTGCTGATGTCGAATAGCCTGTCTTTGTTTTTTTGTATGGAGGCAGGTTTAATTTTTCAAATAAAATAACACCTAACTGTTTAGGAGAATTTATATTAAATTTCTCACCAGCCATTTCATAAATGGTGGCCTCAATATCTAAAAGTCTGTCATGGATTTCACCGCCCATTTTCTGTAGGCGTTCCCGATCCACTTTTATGCCACATGATTCCATATCAGCTAAAATCAATGAAAGTGGCATTTCAAGCTCTGTAAATAATTCATACTGCTCATTTTTTATCAGTTCATTTTCTAGTCTATCTTTTAAATCAGACATAGCGAGACTTTTACGGACTAAATGTTCGGCCAATGTCTCCGATTCTGGGATTCTGCGCTTTGCACCTTTTCCGTAAAATGATTCATCTGACTGTATACTAATTCCAAAGTTCTTCCCAATTGTGGATAAATCATCAATTGTTTCAGATGGATTAATAATATAGGCCGCCATTAATGTATCAAAATTTACACCTTTTAAATGTATATCATTTCTTCTTAATGAAACCTCTGACCGCTTCGCGTCATAAACGGTTTTCTTTTTCGTCTCATCCTCAGCCCATTTCTTAAAACTAGCTGATTTAAGTGTAAGCTCAGTAGGTAAATAATAGTAGCCCGTTTCATTTACAAGTGCCATTCCAATAATAGCCGCATTATGATAATTATCCTCCAACATTTCAATATAAAAATAATTATCTTCTGCAAATATTTCTTCAGTAATCACATCCGGTGTTTGAAAGTTGATTTCCTCGAGTACAAGCTCCTCAGAAACAGACGGGTCCGCTCCTAGCTTTTCCAATAAGGTATTGAAACCGAGTTCCTTATATAAAGCAACCACTTTTTCTCTCGTGTATCCCTCAAATAAAATGGTATCTAAATCTATTTCCACCGGAGCTTGTCTCTCAATTGTTGCCAGCTCTTTACTCATGATTGCTTGATTCTTAAATTCTTCAAGCTTTTCTTTTAACTTATTTCCTGTTACTTTATCAATTGATTCTATTAGATTCTCAAGCGTGGTAAATTCCTTTAGGAGCTTGATAGCTGTTTTTTCACCAACACCTGGGACACCAGGAATATTATCCGAAGGGTCCCCCATCAAGCCTTTCATATCAATAATCTGCTCCGGAGTTAGTCCATACTTTTCCATAACATGCGATGGGGTATATTCTTCGATATCTGTAATCCCTTTTCTCGTAATTCCAACGGTCGTTTTTGTGGAAGATAATTGGGTCAAGTCTTTGTCCCCAGAAATGACTTTGATTTCATATCCATCTTTCTCGGCAGCTAATGAAACCGTTCCAATGATATCATCTGCTTCATAATTTTCTAATTCATAGCGTTTAATTCCATATGAATCAAGGAGTTCGCGAATATAGGGAAATTGCTCCGATAACTCAGGAGGTGTCTTTTGTCTCCCGCCTTTATATTCACTAAAAGTCTTATGTCTAAAGGTTGTTTTTCCAGCATCAAAAGCCACCAGCATATGCGTTGGCTTTTCGTCTTCAATAATTTTCATCAGCATCATAGTAAATCCATATACAGCGTTTGTATGCATGCCTTTATCATTATTTAGAAGGGGCAGTGCAAAGAATGCCCGGTACGCGATACTATTTCCATCAATTAGAACTAATTTCTTATTTCCCATCTATTTTCCCCTTCCAGGTTCATTCACATATTTCGGCAGTTCAATGATAAACTCACTGCCCTCACCAACATTACTTCTGACCTCGATATTGCCATGATGTGCTTCCACTAAGTGTTTAACAATGGCTAATCCAAGCCCTGTTCCACCTGATTCACGGCTTCTTGCCCGGTCTACACGGTAAAATCGTTCAAAGATACGGGGTATCTCTTCCTTTTTTATGCCGACTCCAGAATCGATCACATGAATTCTAGCGTTCTTCTTATTATCAAAAAGAGAGACTTTTACTCGCCCTTTTAGTGGCGTATATAAAATAGCATTACCAATTAAATTGATAAACACTTGTTTTAAACGGTCAAAATCCCCCTGTATAAAGAATTGTTCTCTGTTAAATTCAAATTCAAAGTTAATTTCCTTTGCTTCCGCCTTACTATCTAACAAAGTAAATACTTCTTTTAGTAATAAAACTAAATCAAATTCCTGGAGATGGAGTTTAAATTCATGCTGCTCTATTTTTGAAAAATCAAGCAGGTCCTGTATTAATGACTGAAGTCGATCGCTTTCTTTTAGGATGATAGAAAGAAAATACTCTAATGTTTCTTTGTCATTCATTGCTCCATCCAGTAAGGTTTCAGAAAAACCTTTAATAGATGTAATGGGTGTTTTTAATTCATGAGAAACATTCGCAACAAAGTCCTTCCTCATTTTCTCAAGTTTTTTTATTTCTGTGATATCATGGAAAACAATTAAAACACCCTTCCAAACATTGTTAGAGCCAATAATTGGTATCCCGTAAACAATAAAATATTTACGTTCAATCGATAAAGACAGGCGCAGGTGCTTGCTAACCTTTTGTTCTGTTCGAAAAACCTGGACAATTAAATCGCACACATCCTCATGTTCGATTGCATCGTAATAAAGATTATCTAAATAATCGGCAGCGTCCACATGAAAAATATCTATATAGCCCTTATTAACTAAATTTATATAGCCACGGCTATCAATCAAAAGCAAGCCTGCACCCATATTTTCAATTAAAGCTGTTAACCTATCTTGGTGCATTTCTTGGGCCTTGGCCATCTGCTGTAGATTCTGTGCTAAGACATTTATTGATGTACTCAAGGCGCTAGTCTCATTCAGTTCATTCGCTTCCGTTCTAGCTCGATAATTTCCTTTTGCCAATTCTATAGCAACATTTGTAGCAGCTTCGATTGGCTTCGTGTATCTGGCTGTTATCCTAATTCCTTGGAAGAATATGGCGATGAAAGCAATGCCGAGACTAATCGACAATATCCACCATATTTGGCCATAGGCATTTTTAAGTTCGGACATTTTTGTGATGGCAAAAATAAAGCCCTCTCTCTGCCCGTTGTTCATAATCGGTTTCCAGGAATAGTGGAGATCATATTCGTCATGCTCTACTAAGATCGTTTCCTTTTTCGATCTCTTCTTTATGACTTGATTGATGTTTTCTTTTATACCATTTAAACCAGACTTGTCCGTTCCTTCACTATCTTGGATAATGGTACCTTTGTCATTTGTAATTACCAATCTCAAATTTAAGCTGTGGCTGATTGACATCACATCTTCATTTTTAATAGATGCTATTCCGCCACTATTTTCAATATAAATGGTGAGAAGATTTAACTCCTTTTGAAGACGTCCATTGTATGTATCTATGTAGTTGCTCTTAAAAAGTTGACCGAGTAATATTCCCAATCCTACTAATACGGTAATAATTAATGTAAGTAGTCCAATTAGGAGTCTAGTTCGGAATTTAATCATTCACCCTTCGGCTCCTCAAGTTTGTATCCTAGCCCACGGACTGTTTTAATATATACTGGTTTTTTTGTATCCTCTTCAATTTTTTCACGCAAATGTGAGATATGGACATCAACTATTCGTGTATCACCAGCAAATTCATAATTCCAAACAGCACTCAATAATTGATCTCTCGTTAGTACCCGATTTTTATTTTGTGAAAGATAAAGTAGCAATTCGTATTCCTTTAAGGTTAATTCTAGAAGGGCACTTTTATAGTATGCTTCATACTTTTCTGGAAGTATAAGTATATCTCCAATAGAAATCTGTAACTCATCTGTCGATTCCTCATCATTCTTATCTACTTGGAATTGTATTCTTCTAAGGATTGCTTTTACCCTGGCAATCACTTCTCTTGGGCTAAAGGGCTTGACCATATAATCATCGGCCC
>JAQSXG010000395.1 GCA_029256785.1 Neobacillus sp. | reverse complement strand
TCTAATTCTCCGTAAGCCGTCATAATAATGACACGAATATCCGGTTCAATGACCTTCATTCTTTTTAAAATTTCAATTCCATCCATTCCAGGGATTTTCATATCCAAAAGGACGAGATCTGGGTTATGCTTGTTTAATATATCAAGTGCCTGCACTCCATTTGCTGCTAGAAACGTCTGGTATCCTTCTTTTTGAAATACCTCATTTAATAAAATCCGTATTCCAAACTGGTCATCAACAATCAATATTTTATCTTTTTTCATAACTCCACCTCTTCCGTCTTTGATAGATTTAATTATACTTAAATTCCTGTTTATTCCAATGTCTACTATTCGACATTTCTTTTGAAAGTCCTTCTAATTTCCCAAGTTTATTTTAAGGTAAATCATGGCAATTGTCTTTTTTTAAAAATACTATTTATAGTACTAGGTAATTTAACATTGTCATGAAAAAAGTTTATAATATTCGATTGTAAGGAGGGGTTTGTTTTGTTGAAGATGTTTACTACTCAGTTGACTGGTTTATTTAAGCGCATTGAGGAGAAAGAGGAGTTTTCCTTTGAGGATGGTGCACGTTTGCTTGCGCAGGCGCCTGTTGGTGATGGAAGTATTTATATTTTCGGTACGAATGAGATGAAGGCGATTGCCCATGAAGCATTAGAAGGTGCAGAGCCGTTTGCGAGTGCAAGAATTTATAGTGAGATTAATGAGTTGACGATAGCTGACCGAGTCCTGCTCTTTTCTAGGACTTCTAGTGATCAGGCAGCGATTGATCTGGCTTTACAGCTTCAGGAAAACGATGTACCTTTTGTTGCTGTATCAACGGATACGGATGGTCAGTTAGCGGATTTGGCAGATGTCCATATTAATTTGCTTCTGACGAAGGCTTTGCTCCCGGATGATAACGGCAATCGCTATGGCTATCCATCATTAATGGCAGCCTTGTTTGTTTATTATGGTTTAAAGTTCACGATTGATGAGATTTTAGCAGAATATGAAGAGTAAAACAGTCCTTGTTGGGCTGTTTTTTTTGTTTTGGCCACTTTTTTTGTGGGTTTTGGCCATTTTTTGGTGTGTTTTAGCCACTTTCCAATGTGTTTTGGCCACTTTCCAATAAGATTTGGCTACTTTTCGAACCATTTTGGCCATTTAGACAATTTATGAACTGGCTTTCATTTTATTTTTGAATGGTTGCTTTGATAAAGTCGCGGAAAAGCGGCTGTGGGCGTGTTGGTCTTGAAACAAATTCCGGATGGAACTGTGACGCAACAAACCATGGATGATCCTTAAGCTCAATGATCTCAACTAAGCGTCCATCTGGGCTTGTACCAGAGAAGATAAACCCGGCCTTTTCCATTTCTTGACGATAGAAATTATTAAACTCATAGCGATGACGATGACGCTCATATACAACCTCATCTTGATAGGCATCAAACGCTTTAGTCCCTTCAATAATCCGGCAAGGATAAAGACCAAGTCTTAATGTTCCGCCAAGATCCTCAATATCCTTTTGTTCTGGTAGTAAATCAATCATCGGATAGTTTGTGTTTGGATCAAACTCTGCAGAGTGTGCACCATCATATCCAAGAACATTACGTGCAAACTCAATCGTTGCAAGCTGCATACCTAAGCAAATGCCAAGGAACGGCTTTTTCGTTTCACGAGCATAGCGAGTAGCTTCGATTTTCCCTTCAATGCCACGGTCACCAAATCCACCAGGAACAAGGATACCATCGACATCACCCAACAGTTCTGCCACATTATCAGCTGTCACATGCTCAGCATTAATCCACTTAATTTCAACATCCGCATCAAACGCATATCCTGCATGTTTCATCGCTTCGACAACAGAGATATAAGCATCCTGCAGTTCTACATATTTCCCTACAAGACCAATGCGTGTTTTGGTAGTAAGATGTGTTACCCGGTCAACCAATGCTTTCCATTCAGTCATTTCCGCTTCTGGGGTTACCAACTTCAAATGGTCACAAACAATTTGGTCCATATTTTGCTCTTGGAGTGCAAGCGGGATTGAATAAAGGGTGTCTGCATCCATACATTCAATGACTGACTTTGCATCAATATCACAGAATAACGCGATTTTATCCTTCATATCCTGTGATACAGGCATTTCGTTACGTACAACAATAATATTTGGCTGAATACCAAGGCTGCGCAGCTCTTTTACACTGTGCTGTGTTGGCTTTGTTTTCATTTCGCCAGCCGCTTTAATGTAAGGAATTAACGTACAGTGAATGTACATTACATTTTCCGCGCCAACGTCACTCTTAATTTGGCGAATGGCTTCGAGGAATGGCAATGATTCGATGTCACCGACCGTTCCACCAATTTCAGTGATAATCACATCTGCTTTTGTTTCATTCCCTGCACGGAAAATACGTTCCTTAATTTCATTTGTGATATGTGGAATAACCTGCACGGTTCCACCTAAATAGTCACCGCGGCGCTCTTTTCTTATTACGGTAGAATAGATTCTTCCGGTCGTTACGTTGCTATACTTGTTCAAATTAATATCGATGAACCGCTCGTAATGACCTAAGTCCAAATCCGTTTCCGCACCATCATCGGTAACGAACACTTCACCATGCTGGTAGGGGCTCATTGTTCCTGGGTCAACGTTAATGTATGGATCACATTTTTGTATCGTGACGCTAAGTCCGCGATTTTTCAATAGTCGTCCTAGTGATGCAGCTGTAATCCCTTTTCCCAGTGACGATACAACACCGCCTGTTACAAAAATATACTTTGTCATAAGATAAATCCTCCTATAAATTCAGTTTGTGCAATATACAGTTAGTTTAAGGCTTCTTTTATAAAAAATTTTAAAAATAAAGAAGTCCCGGCAAAATATGCCGAGAGAGCATGTTAAAAAAGTCTCTTTTCGTTAAGATTGTGTAAAAACCCAAAATCCGGTTTTTACGTTAAATAGTTATTTGCCACTTTGAATAAAATGTGCAAGCTCTTTTCTCTGACAAGATTAGCTTTTTATAAGTGAAAAGATTCTAAGATACGATTCCTATTCGCAGCAAAAAGGTTTGAGAAAAGAGCCTTAAAGAAAATAAAAAAGCGCCCCTTCGCAAGTGCAAGGGAGCGCTTATTGGCTAATTAATGATCCGTTCCTTTTTTAAGGAGCCCAAAAGTGATTCTACAAGGGGAAGAATAAAAAGTCAAGCTGCTTTATATCTCGTCTTCATCCTCTAGCTCTTCATCTTCGAGTTCTTCATCCAAGTCATCATCCAGGTCGTCATCTTCATCTAAATCAATGACTTCCTCATCTTCAATGACATCTTCGTCGATAACATCAATTAAATCATCTTCAAGAAGATCATCTTCATCGTCGTCATCATCGTCTAGAAGATCATCTTCATCGTCAGCAAAATCATCTAGATCGTCAAGGTCATCATAATCTTCATCTTCAATCTCATCGAAATCATCAACGACAGCGGCTTTCTTTTTCGCCTTTTTCTTCTTCGGTTTAACTACCGTTACAACTTCTTCCTCTTGCGTATCCACTGGATACCAAACACGAAGTCCCCAACGATTATCACCTAATGAGAGGAAACGACCATCAATATTAACGTCCGTATAGAATTGGGCAATTCTAGTTTTCATTTCCTTATCTGAAATCCCTGATGCTGATTGAATCTCTTTTACTAAGTCAGTGAATGCAATCGGCTGCTTACTGTTAACTAAAAACTCGTAAGCCATTTCTATGAGGGATAACTCTTTTAATTGCTCTTTTGAGTAATGTTTTAAACTCAATTTCGGCACTTCCTTTCTCTATTTAACACCCTGCTAGAGTGATAACGAGGCGCTTTTTGCGCATTTCCTATTAAAATACATATTCTTCATTATAAACAAATATCTGCCGTTTATGCTAGTTCTATCTACTGTTTCTCCTGATTTTTTCCGGCTTTGCTATTTCTGTTTCTGTTTTGTTGACTTCTTTGAGCGCTTTCATCTCTTTAATTGCCATTACTAGAAAGAATATTGCTAGTAATAGAAATGAAATGGCTCCTAGGGAATGTGTGTATAGAATATATAATGGCCAGGCACTGATTAGTAAAATTATGAGCATTCGACTTACCTTCATCTGTCAACACCACCCTGGGCCTTTTATGTATGTATGCTGGTTTTATTATATAAAAAAAACATACAAATTTAGCCTGTTTTAAAAAATATTTTTTTATAGTAGGCCGTGTTAGACTAGTATGTTGATTTGCACTCCAGGCACTTCGCTTTCCGCGGGCGGTCGGTGAGCCTCCTCGGCGCTTAAGCGCCTGTGGGGTCTCACCCTGACCTGCTAGTCCCGCAGGACATTGATTAGCATCCTTGAATATGCCCACGCACGAAGAAAATGCGATAGCATTTTCGAGGAGTCTCGTGCCTTCCGCGCAAATCAACAGGGTTGTAAAATTAACAATTACCCTTAACACAGCCTAATAGTAAAAGAACAATGGCCCCATCCAGAGCCATTGTTCTGTTTACAGTTACATATTTCTACGGTACTGTCCGCCGACTTCGTATAGTGCTTTTGTAATTTGCCCGAGGCTGGCGACTTTAACCGTTTCCATTAATTGTGCGAAGATATTTTCGTTATTTACTGCTGCTGCTTTTAACCGTTTTAGTGCTTCTTCGGTATCTGAAGCGTGTTTTTGCTGGAACGCCCGTAAATTAACAATCTGTAATTCCTTTTCTTCCTTTGATGCTCTTGCTAATTCCATATTATTGACGTCATCTTCAGAAGGAGGATTTGGATTTAAATACGTGTTAACACCAATGATCGGCAGCTCACCCGTATGTTTTTTCATTTCATAGTACATGGATTCATCTTGGATTTTGCCGCGCTGATATTGTGTTTCCATTGAACCAAGCACGCCGCCGCGATCGTTCAGGCGCTCGAATTCCTGAAGAACCGCTTCCTCCACAAGGTCTGTCAGCTCTTCCACAATAAAGGCACCTTGAAGTGGATTTTCATTCTTCGTTAATCCATGCTCTTTCGTAATAATCATCTGAATCGCCATTGCCCGGCGCACCGATTCCTCCGTTGGCGTAGTAATCGCCTCATCATACGCATTGGTATGAAGGGAATTACAATTATCATGCAATGCCATCAATGCCTGAAGGCTGGTACGGATATCATTAAAATCAATTTCCTGTGCATGCAGTGAACGACCAGAGGTTTGAATATGATACTTCAGCTTTTGGCTACGTTCATTCGCGCCATATTTATCGCGCATCACGGTTGCCCATATCCTTCGTGCTACTCGGCCAATAACGGTATATTCAGGATCCAATCCGTTGGAGAAAAAGAAGGATAGATTTGGCGCAAAGTCATCAATTTTCATTCCACGACTTAAATAATACTCAACATAGGTAAATCCATTGGAGAGCGTAAACGCAAGCTGTGAAATGGGATTGGCTCCTGCTTCAGCAATATGATAGCCAGAAATCGAAACAGAATAATAATTACGCACCTGTTTCTCGATGAAATATTCCTGAATATCACCCATCATCCGGAGCGCAAATTCTGTTGAGAAAATACAAGTGTTTTGGCCTTGGTCTTCTTTTAAAATATCCGCCTGCACCGTTCCACGAACCGTTTTTAGTGTGTATGCCTTAACCTCCGTAAACTCTTCAAGAGTTAACATACGACCAAGTTCCTCTTCTTTTTTCTTCACTTGCTGGTCAATCGCTGTGTTCATGAACATTGCTAAAATGATTGGCGCTGGGCCATTAATCGTCATCGAAACAGATGTGGAAGGATGGCAAAGATCAAAGCCATCATAAAGCTTTTTCATATCATCCAATGTACAAACGTTGACACCACTTTCGCCAACCTTACCATAAATGTCTGGACGGTAATCCGGATCCTCACCGTATAAGGTTACAGAGTCAAAGGCAGTACTTAAGCGTTTAGCTGGATCATCTTTTGATAAATAGTGGAATCGACGATTTGTCCGTTCTGGTGTGCCTTCCCCTGCAAATTGACGTCTCGGGTCTTCTCCTTCACGTTTAAACGGGAATA